>CAZFQM010000268.1:0-2798 GCA_964520995.1 uncultured Oscillospiraceae bacterium | reverse complement strand
GGAGAAAGCACGGCCGAGAAAGACAGAAAACGGTACGGTATGTCAGGGTCTGTCTCATCGGGAGGCATCGGTGCTGCTTGCTTGCGATATTCCCGAAAAGGTGCAGGAAATCTACCGCTTGGCAGAGGAGATTAAGCTCGCCTTTTACGGCAATCGTATCGTGATGTTTGCGCCGCTTTATCTCTCCAATTACTGTGTCAACGGATGTCTTTATTGTCCGTACCATCTGAAAAATAAGCATATCGCGCGGAAAAAGCTGACACAGGAGGAGGTTAAGAAAGAGGTCATTGCGCTTCAGGATATGGGACATAAGCGTCTTGCCATTGAAGCGGGAGAGGACCCGGTCAATAACCCGATCGAGTATATTTTGGAATGTATTCGCACCATCTACAGTGTGAATCACAAGAACGGAGCGATTCGTCGTGTCAATGTGAATATTGCCGCAACCACAGTGGAAAATTATCGCTTGCTGAAAGAAGCGGGCATCGGCACGTATATTTTGTTCCAGGAAACATACCATAAGGAAAGCTATTTACAGCTTCATCCGACAGGACCGAAGCACGATTACGACTATCACACCGAAGCAATGGATCGCGCCATGGAGGGCGGCATTGACGACGTGGGACTCGGCGTTTTGTTCGGCTTGGAAATGTATAAATATGAATTTGCGGGCTTGCTGATGCACGCAGAGCATCTGGAGGCAGTGCATGGCGTCGGTCCGCATACAATCAGTGTGCCTCGTGTCAAGCACGCCGACGATATTGACCCCGATGTGTTCGATAACTCCATTCCGGATGAAATGTTTGAAAAAATCATTGCCTGCATTCGGCTTGCTGTGCCCTATACCGGGATGATCATCTCGACCAGGGAGTCGCAGGAGGTCAGAGAGCGTGCTTTGCGGCTTGGAATTTCTCAGGTGAGCGGCGCGTCGCGTACCTCTGTGGGCGGCTATACCGAAAAGGAACGTCCGCATGATTCGGAGCAGTTTGATGTATCTGACCAGCGAACCTTGGACGAGGTGGTGCGTTGGCTGATGGAGACCGGTCACATTCCATCCTTCTGCACGGCCTGCTATCGGGAGGGGCGAACCGGCGATCGCTTCATGAGCCTTTGCAAAAACGGGCAGATTTTAAACTGCTGTCATCCCAATGCGCTGATGACCTTGACCGAATATCTTGTGGATTATGCCGAAGAGGAAACAAAGCAGATAGGCTTTGCATTGATTGAACGGGAGCTGGAAAAAATACCGAAAGAAAAGGTACGTGAAATTGCGCGCAAAAATATTGAGGATATCAAAAATTCCAATCGGCGTGATTTCAGATTTTAGTCTGCTCCGAAGCAAATGAAAAATAATCTGTCGGCGGGAAGCATGACGGTAAAAAAGGAATGAAGAATGATGGGCTTAAATGATACCGTTTCCGCAGAGCGGACGCATATCGGCTTTTTCGGATTGCGAAATGCAGGAAAATCCAGCGTGGTCAATGCAGTGACAGGACAGAAGCTGTCGCTGGTGTCGGAGGTAAAAGGGACGACGACTGACCCGGTGAAAAAGGCGATGGAGCTGCTTCCGCTCGGGCCGGTGGTTATTGTGGACACTCCCGGTCTCGATGATGAGGGGGAGCTTGGCAAAATGCGGGTGGAGCGGGCAAGACAGGTGCTTCGATATATTGATATTGCGGTGCTTGTGGTAGATGCCGTAAAAGGAATGACCGCATTGGATAAGGAGCTGCTCTCGGATTTTCAGGAGAAAAAAATTCCATTCGCGGTAGTCTTTAATAAGAGCGACCTTCTTGACTATCAACCGCAGGCAGGGTATAATGAAATATATGTCAGTGCAAAGGAAAACAGGAATATTCATGAGTTGAAAGAGGCTCTGGCGGCTCTGCTCAAGCCGAAAACGGAGGAAAAGCAGTTGGTTTCCGATTTGGTGGGGCAGGGGGAGCTTGCGGTTCTCGTTGTACCGATTGATTCTGCGGCACCGAAGGGACGGTTGATTTTACCGCAGCAGCAGACGATTCGGGAGCTTTTGGAAAGCGGAGCCTGCGCTGTTGTCACGCGGGAGCATGAGCTTGCCGACACGTTGCGGGCTTTGTCCAAGCCGCCGAAACTGGTGATTACCGATTCGCAGGCGTTCGGAAAGGTTTCGCAGATTACGCCGAGCGACATTCCGCTCACCTCGTTTTCCATCCTTTTTGCACGGTATAAAGGAAATTTAACCGCTGCCGTGCGCGGAGCGGCACAGTTGGATCGCTTGCGTGACGGAGATACGGTGCTGATTTCGGAGGGGTGCACCCACCATCGGCAATGTGGAGATATCGGAACGGTAAAGCTGCCCACATGGGTCAAAAGCTATACCGGAAAGGATATTCGCTTTGCCTTTACCTCGGGGGCGGATTTTCCCGAGCGGCTTTCCGAATATGCACTGGTTATTCATTGCGGCGGTTGTATGCTCAATGAAAGAGAAATGCAGGCGCGCGGGCGGTATGCCGCACAGCAGGAGGTGCCGATGACCAATTACGGTATCGCCATTGCCCATATGCATGGAATCCTGCGGCGAAGCTTGGCTCCGTTCCCGGAGGCCTTGAAAGAGTTGGAGCGCTAGCCTCCAAAGGAAGAAAGAGACAAAAGAGGGTATTAAAGTGAATGTTACAAAGGACATACAATATGTCGGTGTCAATGACCATGAAATTGATTTGTTTGAGGGTCAGTTTCAGGTCGAAAACGGAATGGCTTATAATTCCTATGTGATAACGGATGAGAAAATTGCCGTTTTTGATACGGTGGATGCACGCTTTACA
>CAZFQM010000267.1:0-2822 GCA_964520995.1 uncultured Oscillospiraceae bacterium | reverse complement strand
GTCTTCAAAGCCGATACTATGACCCTGAAACCGGTAGGTTTTTAAATGCGGATGGGGAAATATCTGATGTGGGCGACAATGTTTTAGGATACAACCTTTTTGCATATTGCTTTAATAATCCTGTCAATATGAGTGACCCATCCGGAAATTGGCCTAAGTTAAGCCAAATCTTTACTGCGGCTGCTGTGGCTGCAGTTGTAGTTGCTGCGGTAGCAGCAACTGTTGTAACTTGTGGATCCGCACCTGCGGCATTGGCAGCATTAGGAGGAGGTATAATATCTGCCGGGGCAGCAGCTACGGCTACTACTGTTGCTGCAGGCGCACTAATAACAGCAGGAGTTACCACAACTGCCGCTATTGTTACTAGCGTAGTTGAAAATACCAGTTATAGCGGACCAACGCGCAACCAAAGCGTTTATGTGATGCGCGATAAAACAACTGGTGATGTTCAATATGTTGGTCGAACAAACAATCCTATAAGACGACAGAGTGAACATGCAAAGGACCCTAAAAAGGCAAATTTACAATCACTAGAAGTGAAATTTAGTGGATTGACAAAGTTTGAAGCACGGGCTATGGAACAAGTATTAATCTCCGCATATTCGCTGGACAATTTGATTAATGCCAGAAGAGAAATCGCCACAGGAAATGCACGCAGATTTGCCGGAAAAATTAGGAATATTATTAGCATTTTCGATGGTGTAGTAGAGGATGAACTACTAAATTTAATGGGAAGGTGATCAAGTGGGCACATGGGGAACGTCGTTGTATGATAACGATTCGACTAGTGATATTCGTGGCGGATTCTTAGATAAACTTAAAAGGGGAAAAACAAACGAGGAAGCAACAAAAGAACTTGTTGATGAAAATATGAATACCGGCGATACAGAGGAAGAACCATTGTTTTGGTTTGCCTTAGCAGATACACAGTGGAACTACGGAAGATTGCTACCAGAAGTAAAAGAAAAAGCTTTGTTTTACTTGTCGCAGGACAAAGAATGGGAACGTTGGAGAGAGTCTGAGCAGAAAAAGCAAGTTGCTTGGAAAATGACTCTTGAAACACTCGAAAGAAAATTGATGTCACCGCAGCCGCCAATTAAAAAAATATCAAAATATCGTTTTTATCACTGTAAATGGAATATGGGTGATGTTTTTGCATATCGTTTTACTAGTAATTATAGCAAAGAGAAAGGTTTCGAGGGGAAGTATGTAATTTTCCGTAAATTCTCAGATGATACGTGGTCGCCAGGCCATATTATACCTGTTGTACATGTGTACAAATGGTTAGGCAATAATATTCCTTCTATGGATAAGCTATCCGATTTTGATTTGTTACCAGCTTGTTACAATCATTCTGCATTAAAAAATAATCCCAATAAACCGTTAGAATATGAAATTAAGCTAATATCTGAATCCGAAAAGGCAATTCCAAGAGATAATTTGATTTTTTTAGGAAACTTACCTGGCGATGATATAAATCCTTTTCGGGGAAAGGATTATTGGACCGGTTATCAAGAGGTCGGATGGGAATCAAGCAAGTACAATACAAAATTCGAACATTATGTTATTGATATGTATCTTGCTTGGTGCGACATTAAGTTGTAATGAATCAATGTTAGCACTGCTTTACGGATAAATAAATGTATATAATGTATATTATAAGGAGAAAACTATAGCTCCGGGTTGTCGAGTAGATGGAATAGACTTTAACAATCAAATTATTTATGAATTGAAACCAAATAATCCACAAGCAATTGCCAGAGGAATAAGCCAACTGAATAGATATACTGCGGCAGCAAGTCAACTGTATGGCGGAACATGGACCGGTGTACTTAAACTATATGATTAGGGGTGAATTACATGATTGTTTCTCATAAAGATTACTTGACTTATGAATTACCAAAGGATTGGTGTTCGGATGAAGAGTAAGAAAATCTTCTTATATACAATCCGAATGGTGAAGGGGCTATAACCGTATCATTCTTTAATATTTTAGAAATGAGAGAAACATTGGACGAACACATCAGCATTATGGCAAAGAAATTTATTGATCAGAATGGAATTACACTTCACAGCCCACTCATTCTTTACGGTGCTGAGGCTAAAACGACATTGTATGGAACAGGAGTAACATCTGATAACTGGTTTATCAAACTATGGATTGTGGCAAAGTATCCTAAGATTGTGTTCGCTACATACCAGTGCGAGAAGAAAACATCGGAAGTTAAAAAATGCGATGCAATTATTAATAGTATGAACTTCTCCTTCTAAACATCCAGATGGGCACAGAGGGACACAGTGGACGGTTAGGGCATGTATTTCCATAGTTTCCCTAATCCGAGTGATTGGGCATATCACAATTTTTATACGCAAGTTTATGTATTTGGAACAGAAAAGTTATTGTGCAAAACATTTTTGACAAAAGTCTGTTTTTCAAAGAATTTCAATTGGATTTTTCAAATGTCAATACTCCAGTTATTGAAGCAAAATTCTCAAAAAACGGGACATCTTTACAAATAACATATTTATTTTGAAAAGAGCAAATACAAATCTCTACAATGTTTGACTTAATTCAATGATTGTTAAGAACACAGGCCCAGGGATCGGTTCTCTGTGCGCGGCAATTATCTTAACTAAAAAATTAACACTCAGCACCGACCCTAAAGGAAATGCTACCTCATACACATACGACCCCAATAATGATACACTGCTTTCGGTTTCTTCGGGAGGAACAACGGTCGGCTATACCTACGAAAACGACAGGTTAAAAAACATAACCTCGGGCGGCAACAGTTACGGATTTACTTATGACGTTTACGGCA
>CAZFQM010000266.1:0-2836 GCA_964520995.1 uncultured Oscillospiraceae bacterium | reverse complement strand
CCCTTTTCTCTTCTTGAATTGTCTTGAAACGATCTTGAATGTTCTCACTCATAGCAATCTTCTCCTTTCCATTTTACAAAAACGATCTCAAATACCGTACACTCTTTTCGGCACACTGCATCGGGGTAAGTCCCATACTCGGCATATCCTGCTCCACAATCAGCCAATTGCTGCCTGCCGCCTCGGCTGCCTCCACCAGTGCGGGCACCTCCTGACGTCCGTAGCCTACCGGGCGAAACTCAAACGCTTTCGGCGCCTCGGTCTGCGCATTGTCGGTATCAATTAAATCGTACATATTTTCCGACTTGCTTCCGGTGAAATCCTTCAGGTGCACAACCGGTGCACGTCCGGTATATTTACGCAGATAAGAAGTCGGCTCTTTCCCTCCGACATTGACCCAGCACATATCCAGCTCTGTTTGCAGCAGCTCGGCGGGAATTTCCTCATAGTAAGCATCCAAAATGCAGCGGTCTCCGATGGTTTCCAGCTCGAAATCATGGTTATGATACAACAGCTGCATTCCGTGGGCACGGCAACGCTCGGCAATTTTCCGAATTCTTGCAATTGCAGCCTCCAATTCGGTTTCATCCTTCGGCGCCGGGAACCACGGAATGACAATATATTTCATTCCCGTTGCGGCATAATCCGCCAAAATTTCCTCCTGCTCCAGCAAATCCGGTCCGACATGAGCGCTGACCAGCTCTAAGCCTATCTCGTCCAAAATCGCTTTGATTTCAACCGCGGTCTTATCATAGGTCCCCGCTAACTCCACTCCGTCATAACCCATTTCTTTCAGTGCTTTCATGGTACCGACAAAGTCTTGCTCTGCCTGTTCTCTGACAGAATAAACCTGTATGGCAATTGGCCACTGTTTCATAATAATAATCCCCTTTTCATTTTATCTTTGAAACGAACGACTCTTCATCGACGTTATCATACATTTTATTTTTCATCCTCATTTGCCAAAGCATGATAGCAAATATGCTCGGCAAAATCCTCGATATAGTTGCGCTGTAACAAATTCCATCAGTAGTATAATACACTCCGCCTCTGGGGTACAAGTGCATGATTTATCAAAATTCAAAATGTTTTTTATCACTGTTTTCCAAACAAGCAATTATTTCAGACAAATCAAAGCAGAGCCAAAGGGCGGAATGGT
The DNA here is from genome assembly GCA_964520995.1 of uncultured Oscillospiraceae bacterium. Lineage (GTDB taxonomy): Bacteria > Bacillota > Clostridia > Oscillospirales > Ruminococcaceae > HGM13222. The sequence goes on along the minus strand of CAZFQM010000266.1, from coordinate 1,677 downwards.
ATCCAATACCAGCTTATCCTCCTGCAAGCTTCCGTTGCAACCGAAAAAGGCGGCATGGCAGTAAGCTTTGTCCAATTCCACAATCGGAGCAAGCGCTTCATCGGCGAAGATATTCCAAAGTCCGATTGCCATGCCCTGTTCGGATTTTTTGCAAATGACATACAAATCCGGATTGCCGAGGCATTTGACCGACATTTTCCGTCCAAGCATCCACTCTATAGAAGAAAACAGCTGTTTTTGCATACAATAATTGCGATATCGAGCGCCGCCGACAAATGCCGCATCAAAGGTATAAACCAAAAATCGCTGTCCCGCTTCGTTTTGATAGCGAAACGCATCCACAAAATGCTTTCCTTCCGAAACAAATCGGCTCAACGGCTCCGCCTGCGGCTTTGTTACCACCTCATATGCCATTCCCGCGGTATAAACATTTTTTACATATTCATCCTCTTGCGGATAATACAGCTCATCGCTGATTTTGCTGTCCGCTATGCGTTCGATTCCGACATCAATTCCCTGCTCGGTTAATATACGGGCGGCACGAATATCCAGAATTAAGCCGTTTTCCAAAGCCTCGGGTGGTAGGCTTCGTGCGTTTTCCCCGAATGCAATACCAACTCCGTCGTTGCCCTCATAGCAGGTAGGCACCCCGTTATCCGAAAGCATTTTCGAAGCCTGGGAATAGAAGAGATTCTCCGCATACTGCGACCGATTTGCAATCCCGCTCAGGTCGGCATGACAAAACTTTTTCATGGTCTCATAGACCCTGACTCCACATTCCCGCTTATCCGAGAACATCCGATGAATCGCCTCATATCTGTCGGCGTTCCGCAGATGACGCTCGAGATATCCCGTTTCATAACGCGGCGAAGAGGTATAGTCGAGCATATATTTCAATATGCCGTCTCCGACACCTGCCGCATACAATGCCATATGGAAAATTTCAAGGTAATTTGACGGCACAGCATACCGCGGGCGCGGATATACGTCTCCCTCGGTCATGACCTCGATATCCTGCTCCCGACACCGGGAATATTCCATCCGCTCCAGCTCGATAACATTTTGCAGCCGCATATCCTCCCATTCCACTGCCCAATAAGGTGCACCGATCAGCCTCAGCAACGGCTTTGTATTTCCCGCAAGCAGCTTTGCCAGCCGCATCGGGTCGGAGCCGTCTACATCCCACATGGACATAACACTGCACACACCGAAGCGTATGCTCGGATTTACACTGTCCACCGCCTCGCGAATCCGCTTTGCAAAGCGTTCCATGCTCTCGCCCAGGCACTCCTGCCAGAGCGTTCTGGTTTGATTCGGCTTGTCGGAATAGATTTCTTTTTCCAGCTCCTCGGGAGTGATTGTCCTGCCGAGCTTATCGGCATAAAGCTGCATATGTGCATCACAAAAGCAGCCGACCGAGCCCGCCAAAGCACCAAAGCGAAAATCATCATCGAACATCAAAATGTCCGGACCGAGCTTGGCAAGCTGTTTAACAATCTCAACTGCATTTGCCGAAAAGCCCTCCTGCAACGGACAGCAAAAGCCGGAAGCATTTTGAAGGGCGGAATTTAACCCCGTATCGGTAGTTCTCTTTTCTCCCGTAGAGGTGACCATCAAGCTGTCGCTCTGCTCTTCGGAGATATCGCTTCGCCAAAAGGTCCAAAACCATATTCCCGT
>CAZFQM010000265.1:747-2846 GCA_964520995.1 uncultured Oscillospiraceae bacterium | reverse complement strand
ATCTCTTTTCTTTGCCGCTTCGATAAAAATAGATAGGTTTTCCTTGGCTTTGTCCTGCCCGATGTATTCCTCTAAGGTTTTCGGACGGAGCGTGACCTCAACATCGCCGTCCTCCCCGGTCAATTCGGGAGCAATCAAGCGTTCCTCAAATTCCATTTCGTTATCAAACATTGTTATCCTGCCCCCTCATTGTTGCATTTGTCATGATATTCGCCCTGCTAATGTTTTCAGTCCGAGCTTAATCATTTCCTCTACCGAAAGCGCTTGGTCAAGCTTGGCAATGGCAGCGGCAGCTTCCGATTGGGCATATCCCAGCACAACCAGTGCGCTGATGGCTTCTCCTGCGTTGGAGCTTACCTGCTCCATGTTGGGAAGCGGGTCGGTCACGCTGACCGCAAGCTGTTCATTGGTTATTTTATCCTTTAATTCCAATACAATGCGCTGTGCGGTTTTTGCACCGATTCCCTTGGAACGGGTGAATCCCTTGCTGTCGCCGGTGGCGATGTAAAGGGCGAATTTTTGGGGTGTCATGTCCGAAAGGATGGAAAGAGCGGCTTTCGGTCCGACTCCCGATATCGAGATTAACATTTTAAAGCAATTAAGCTCCTCCAAGTCCGCAAAGCCGAACAGCTCCAGCGCATCCTCGCGTACATATAAATAAGTAAAGAACTGAGCGGTACTGCCGATGGATGGCATTTTCATCATGGTGGTATGGGTTGTTTTCACGGCATAGCCGATGCCGCCTGCTTCCACCACGGCAAGATAATGCGCATCGGCGGCGGAGGCGCTGAGCAGTTCACCCTTGATACTGTAAATCATTGGATAACTTCCTTTCTACGATTGCTCGGATAACGTTGAGAGGTGCTTTAACGGAGGAGATTATGATAGCGCAGATTGATCGGACCGGAATGCGCATGACAGATTGCGATTGCCAGAGCATCGGCGGTGTCGTCCGGCTTCGGAACCTTTTCCAAATTCAAAAGTCGCTTGGTCATGTCCATGACCTGCGCCTTGATGGCTTTTCCGTAGCCGACCACCGATTGCTTTACCTGAAGCGGAGTGTATTCAAAGGTGGGAATATCCCGCTCGGCGGCAGAGAGCATAATGACTCCTCTGGCTTGTGCAACGTCAATGGCTGTTTTCTGGTTGGTGGTAAAGAAAAGCTTTTCCACCGCCATTTGCTCGGGCTTGTAGACATCCAAAAGATGACACATATCCCGATAAATTTCTTTCAAACGGTGGTTAAAGTCCATTTCCGCCGGAGTGGTGATTGCACCGTAGGCAATAGTGGTGAAGCGATTATTTCGATATTCGATAATGCCGTAGCCCACAATGGCATATCCGGGGTCAATTCCTAATATACGCAAAAGCGATCCTTCCTTATGATAATATGAAAACGAAATGATGTGGCTTGTAAAAATCGACGGTAGTAAGCGGTACCGCGGGGGGAAAAAGTAAAACAAAGCGGCACGACATACCTCTTGCTTGCAATGACAGCTAATGAAAACAGTATACCATATTGCGGACAGATTCGCAACAAAAAAGTTATGAAAAGAAGCCCGTAGCGGGAAAATGCTTCCATAATAAAAGAAAACCGCGGCAAAGCAGGAGTACTGCTTTACTGCGGTCTTGGGTCATTTTATAATCCCTGCGGATTTTTTTGGGTGAAATTCCATGCATCTCGGCACATTTCGTCAATGCCGTAGATTGCTTCCCAACCGAGAACATCCTTGGCTTTCGCGGGGTTGGCATAGCATTCCGCAATGTCGCCGGGACGGCGCGGCTTGATTTGATATTTAACCTGTTTGCCGCTGGCTTTTTCGAAAGCCGATACCATATCCAGTACGGAGTAGCCCTTGCCGGTACCTAAATTGTATGCTTCAACGCCCTTGTCCTTTCTGATTTTTGCCAATGCTTTCAGATGTCCGAGGCTCAAGTCCACAACATGGATGTAATCGCGGACACCGGTTCCGTCGTGGGTCGGATAATCGTTGCCGAACACGCCGAGGCATTCCAGCTTGCCGATTGCGACCTGCGCGATATAAGGCATCAAATTGTTCGGGATTCCGCTCGGATCTTCGCCGATAAGACCGGATTCG
>CAZFQM010000265.1:0-737 GCA_964520995.1 uncultured Oscillospiraceae bacterium | reverse complement strand
AGCCGCTTTTATGCGCACCGATCGGATTGAAATAGCGCAGCAACGCAATGCTCCATTCGGGGTCGGCAACGCAGATGTCCCGCAGTATCTGCTCGATCATCAGCTTGGTGCTGCCGTAGGGGTTGGTGGTGGACAGCGGAAAGCTTTCATCGATCGGAACCGTTTTCGGGGTGCCGTACACGGTAGCGGAAGAGCTGAACACCAGCTTTTTCACATTGTGTGCCTGCATGATTTCGCAGAGATTCAAGGTGCCGGTGATGTTGTTATGATAGTATCTCATCGGCTGTGCTACCGATTCGCCGACCGCCTTCAGCCCGGCAAAGTGAATGACTGCTTCAATGCTGTTTTGGTCGAATATTTTTTCAATTGCGGCTTTGTCCAGCAAATCCGCCTCATAAAACGCAAAGTTTTTTCCCGTAATGGTTTTGATGCGGTTTAACGCTTCCGGCTTGCTGTTGACGAAATTGTCCAGAATGATAATTTCCTCGCCGTCATTTAAAAGCTCTACGCAGGTATGAGAACCGATATATCCGGCTCCGCCCGTTACCAATATTGCCATATTTGATACGCCCTTTCTTTCGGATAAATGAACATTTCATCGGTATCGTTTCTATCTGCTATTATAATCATTTTCGTTGCTTTGTCAACTTGATACAACATAAATCCATAAAAGGGAAAAATAGATTTGTTTTTTTCGAATGATATAGTATAATAAAAAGCAGGAGCAGATGGAAATT
>CAZFQM010000264.1:0-2852 GCA_964520995.1 uncultured Oscillospiraceae bacterium | reverse complement strand
ATAAAAGTCGGCACCGCACAGTGTCGACTTTCCGTTTGTCAAAGAGGATATTGTCACAATCTCTTCCCCGGAGCATATCATTGTATGAAAAAGCAAATCCCCCGCAAACCCCGCGAAAAGAAAGCTTCGGCAGGACAAGCGTTACCCTCTTTTTGCCCTTTGCTCCGCCTGTGCAAGCAGCTGATACATCGGTGTCAGCTGTCGAAAGCCGTCCTCCAATGCCTGAGCCAGCTCCTCCGAAAACAACAGCTTAAAATCCTTGCTGCTGTGAAAAAAGCCGATTTCCTTCCGATCCAGCCAAAACCGCATTTTCTCCGATTGCTCGGGATACCGACTGCGCTTGTAGCAATCCCCCGATAATACAAACCGCTGCTGCCCCTCGTATGCACGCCGTGCCTTGCGGAATACGGGATCATTCTCCAATATCATCTCCCGCAGAGCATCCATGACCCGCGGCGGCGTTTTCCAATATCCGCAGCCGTATTGAAATCCCATCGGGGAGAATTCCACGACCAGTGCGCAGGGAGATTCGTGCTCTTTTTTATCCCCGGTAAAAGCAAGCCACATTACATCGCGGTAAAGGGATTTATCCTTTGTAAAGCGGGTGTCCCGATTAACGCGTGATATCACCCGAGAGGGGGTCGTGATCACCCTCTCATCTATCGAACGAATGCAAGGCTCCAACCGCTCAACCAGCTCGATTAACGGCTTTCTTACATACTCCGTATATTCCTTTTTGTGTTCTTGAAACCAGCTTCTGCTGTTTTGAATGCGATTTTCCACCAAAAAATCAAGTGTTTCCTTGGTAATTGACATACCCTGTTCCTTTCTCTGCTTTGCTCCCTGAAATTGCAGACTAGCAGCCCTCGGCGATACGATAAAGCAGTGCCTCGGTATCTTTCCAGCCCAAGCAGGGGTCGGTAATCGACTTGCCGTAAACACGATCTGCGCCAATCGGTTGACAGCCCTCCTCCAAAAAGCTTTCGATCATTACGCCCTTGACCAGCCGCTTCAGCTCCGCGTTATGACGTCGGCTGTGCAGCACCTCGCTGACGATTCGAATTTGCTCCTTGAACTGCTTGTTCGAATTCGAATGGTTGGCATCAATAATCGCGGCGGGGTTCTTCAGCTCCAGCTGTTGATACATGGTAAGCAGACGCACCATATCCTCATAATGATAGTTCGGAATACAGGTTCCGTATTTGTCCACGCCGCCCCGCAAAATCACGTGAGCCAGCTCGTTGCCGTCGGTCGTGACATCACAGCCGCGATAGATGAAGGTGTGGGAATGCTGTGCCGCGATAACCGAATTCAGCATCACCGAGAAATCGCCGCTGGTCGGATTTTTCATGCCGACCGGGATATCCATTCCGCTTGCAGTCAAACGGTGCTGTTGATTTTCCACCGAGCGCGCACCGATTGCTTCGTAGGAAAGCAGGTCATCCAAATAGCTTCGATTTTCCGGGTACAGCATTTCATCCGCCGCCGTCAAGCCGCTTTCCGCCATCGCACGAATATGCATTTTGCGAATTGCGATAATGCCCGCCAGCAAATCCGGTGCCTTATCCGGCTCAGGCTGATGAAGCATCCCTTTGTAGCCTGCTCCGGTGGTACGCGGCTTGTTGGTGTAGATGCGGGGAATCAGCAACAGCTTGTCCGAAACCTTTTCGTTTAACTCGGCAAGCCGATTCACATATTCGCAAACCGCATTTTCATTATCCGCCGAGCAGGGACCCACCAGCACAATAAACCGATCGGATTCTCCCGTAAATACCGCTTTGATTTCCCGATCGCGTGCCTCTTTTATCTGCTTTAGGTGCTCGGAAAGCGGATATTCCTCTTTCAAGCGCGCCGGCAACGGCAGTTCCTTGTTTAATTTCATCGCCATAGCAATCATTCCTTTGTTATCACTTATTTATTATCGGTTTCCCGACTTGATTTTATTACAAACTCAGCAGTAGGACATTATCCCCGCCTGAAGCGAAAAATCGTTGCTTGCAGCTTATCTGCCGTCATCCGCTTGTCGGAAACGGCAATTTCGGCAAGCGGCTTTGCCCATCCCGCTTCATCATTCGATGACACCACCGTAATATAATAATTCTTCTCCGCTTCGGGCTTTCCCAAATCAATCAGCATTCCGTCGTCATAGCTGACTTCGAGCATATTCTCACTGTCCTCCGACAAAAAGGTGATTTTTCCTCCGCAGAGCTCTAATTTACGATAGGCGGTACACCATTCATAAACGGTTTGCAGCCTTTTCTCAATCTCTTTTAAGAAAATCTCGGGGTCTCCCTCCGCCATTAAGCTGTCCAGCATTCCCAACAGTTCGACAGCCACACTGTCCCCGTGACGAAAATCACGGTCAAAGTCATATGCCTTTCCGTCCACCACGATATGGCGGCAATCCCGATAATCGGGGAATACAAGCTGCTGAAAGTCATCTGCATTAAGCAAGCTGAGCAGCTGCAAAAAGCAATCGACCGCCTCTTGATATCGCTGTTCCTCGCTTGTCGGCTTTGCCCACTCCGCCTCCACCGCCTTTTCAAGCAGCGCTTCAAATTGCTTTGATTTTAATTTACCGAACATTTTGCACCCATCCTTTTTCATGTTACTCAAATCATATCATGTTGACAAAAACAAATCCACTGCCGATGTTGTAAGGAATATGTCTATCCCCTATAAGCAGTGCGGTTAAGTCCTTATCTGTTTCCCGTACTTTGTTATGTATCTTTCCGCTTCATTTCTGATCCATTTGCGATTATGATTAAGAAAAGGCTCTATATAAACGGAATACCCACCAACCTGCATCTTGTATAACGAGTCTATTACGTGCCCGTCCACATCATCATCGT
>CAZFQM010000263.1:0-2857 GCA_964520995.1 uncultured Oscillospiraceae bacterium | reverse complement strand
GATTGCCGGCTTCAGAAATAAGGATATCGTTATTTTGGAGGAGGAGATGAAAGCTGCCTCCAATCGTTTGGTGCTGATGACAGATGACGGCTCCTACGGAAAAAAAGGACTTGTTACCAACGCGTTGCAGGAATTGATTGATGCGGGAAACCAATATGATATGGTGGTGGCAATCGGTCCGGTACCGATGATGAAGTTTGTTTGTGCGGTAACCAAGCCGTACGGTATTAAAACCGTTGTTTCTCTCAACCCGATCATGATCGACGGAACGGGAATGTGCGGCGGATGTCGGGTAACGGTCGGCGGCGAAATTAAATTTGCCTGCGTAGACGGTCCCGATTTCGACGGACACCTGGTAGATTTCGATGAGCTGATGAAACGGAACACGATATATAAAGAACAAGAGCATAATGCCGCTGTGCACCAATGCAGATTGTATAAAGGAGTCGAAGAGAACAATGCCTAATATGTCGCTGAAAAAAGTCCCGATGCCGGTACAGAAGCCGCAGGTGCGCGCTCGCAATTTTGAAGAGGTTGCGTTGGGCTATGATGAAATTATGGCAGTGGAGGAAGCTTCTCGCTGTCTGAACTGTAAAAACAAGCCGTGTGTCAGCGGATGCCCGGTTAATGTACGAATCCCCGAATTCATCGCGGCGGTTGCAGGCGGTCGTTTTGAAGAGGCATATGAGATTATTACCTCCACCAATGCGCTTCCCGCGGTTTGCGGTCGTGTATGTCCGCAGGAAAATCAATGTGAGCAAAAATGCGTGCGCGGTATCAAAGGAGAGCCGGTCGGAATCGGCAGGTTAGAGCGCTTTGTAGCCGATTGGCACATGAAGAATAATACGGAAAAAGCGAAAAAGCCGGAAAGCAACGGACATAAGGTTGCTGTGGTCGGCTCGGGTCCTGCAGGCTTGTCCTGCGCGGGAGACTTGGCAAAAAAAGGCTATGAGGTTACCGTATTTGAGGCGTTCCATACTGCGGGCGGCGTTTTGTCCTACGGTATTCCGGAGTTCCGTCTGCCGAAGTCGATTGTAAAATCCGAGGTGGAAAAGCTGGAAGAAATCGGCGTAAACATGATGACCAACATGGTTATCGGTAAGGTTCTGTCGGTGGATGAGCTGTTCGAGATGGGCTTTGAAGCGGTATTTGTCGGCTCAGGTGCAGGCTTGCCCCGCTTTATGGGAATTGACGGAGAGGCGCTCATCGGCGTTTATTCGGCAAATGAGTTCTTGACCCGTGTTAATTTGATGAAAGCTTACAAGGCGGATTATGATACGCCGATTAAAGAAAACAAAGCGGTTGCCGTTGTCGGCGGCGGTAACGTTGCCATGGATGCCGCAAGATGTGCAATGCGTCTCGGTGCAGAAAAGGTTTATATCGTTTATCGTCGTTCCGAGGAGGAAATGCCTGCTCGTTTGGAGGAGGTAGAGCACGCCAAGGAGGAAGGGATTGAGTTCTGCTTCTTAACGAACCCCGTTAAAATCCTGGGGGATGAAAACGGTGTGGTAAGCGGTATGGAATGTGTTCAGATGGAGCTTGGCGAGCCCGATGAATCCGGACGCAGAAGACCGGTGGAAAAGAAAGATTCCAACTTTGTTTTGCCGGTTGATTGCGTTGTTATGTCTATCGGAACCTCTCCGAATCCGTTGATTCGTACCACGACAACCGGAATCGAAGCCAATCAGCGCGGCTGCCTGATTGTTGATGAGGATATGATGACCACCCGCGAGGGTGTATATGCAGGCGGAGATGCCGTTACCGGAGCGGCTACCGTCATTTTGGCGATGGGCGCAGGCAAAAAAGCAGCTGCCGCTATTGACGAGTTTATCAATAGCAAATAAACAAATTGTTAATTTTACCAAATACACTTGTAACCGAATGAAATACAAGGTATAATCTTACTTATTGGTTTATATGCTTAAAATAAACGAATAAATAAAATTGCCTATAAAGGCGGAATGGTGGAAGCAAAGTATGAATTTAGTGTTTTTGACTTCAAGTGTAGCGGCAGAGGGATCGCAATCAGCCGGATTTTTGGCTTTGTTGATTCAATTTGTTCCGTTGATTCTGATTTTTGTGGTCTTTTATTTCTTGCTGATTCGTCCGCAGAAAAAGCGGGAAAAAGAAACCCAAAACATGAGAAACAACATTCAGGTCGGGGATGAAATCATCACTGCCGGCGGAATTATCGGACGTGTTGTCAGCGTAAAAGAGGACAACGTTGTCATCGAGACCGGTAACGACCGAAGCAAGGTCAGAATCAAGCGTTGGGCGATCCAATCGAATGAAACCATCCATGACGATGTAGAGATGGAAGCATAACAATTACCGATGTACAAGCCTATCCGAATTTTTCGGGTAGGATTGTGTCATATTCTAACCGGTCAAAGCCTGTGGGGAATAAATCATTTTTAAGTCGCATATTCTTTATCGAACGATATCATCCGTCGATAAGGAGGAGAAGAAATGCGGACACAGAGCAAGGAGGAAGCAGGCGTTGCTCGGTACGGAAGGGCGCTTTTGCTTGGACAGCTTTTCGGGATTTTTGCATTGCTTGTCAGCTATATTTTATTTGCGATTGTCATTACCGTAGTCGATTTCGCTGATTGTCATGGCGGTGGTCGGCTTGGGAATCGCAGGTTTTTCATCCGGCTTTTCTGCGGCAAGGATGATCGGAAGCAGGGGATTGCTGCTCGGATTTTTCAGCGGCTTGCTGCTGTCCATGCTGTTTTTGCTGTTATCAATACTGTTTTTTTCTGTAAATGGAACGGAATATTGGGAATTAAATTCATTGTGATAGGAATTTGCTCAGTATTCGGAGGAATTTTTGGCGTTAACAGCAAAAAAATACATA
>CAZFQM010000262.1:0-2857 GCA_964520995.1 uncultured Oscillospiraceae bacterium | reverse complement strand
ATCGACATACATACTTCTGAATTTATACATTTTGAACCTTTTTCCGTCTTTACCGACACGCTCCTGCGCGAAAAAGATAGGTCCGGGCGACGCTATATAAATCGCGGGTCCGATAAAAACGCAGATGACCGCGGTAAGGGCGCACCCAATCAAACCGCCCGTAATATCCATCAGCCGCTTCAGCATAAGGCATATAAAAGGTATATAAGTTGCTGTATGTTGCAAGTTCTGCATAATAATCCTCACTCTAAATCGTCACTTTTGAGCCGCCGATTCCGTCGCTTTGCGGCAAATCTTTTCACGAGTATTTCACAGTTGATTTGCAGGCATTTTATCAAAAACACCTATCTGCTCTCCGCAGCAATTACCCTTTCGACAAGTCAGGACAGCTCCTGCCCTGTCAAAAAGATAATTGCGAATCAGCGTTTCGGGGGCGCTGTGCCTGCCCCCGATACAGCCGAAATCACATCATGATGTCACGCAAATCGGGCAGTATCACAAGATAACCGCCCTATCGCGTTAAAACCGGAGCAAGTTAGCGTAGGATATTCTCGAAGTTAATATCACTTAGCTGCGTTGGTGCCGGTCAGGATCATAATGGGTCCCATGTTGGTGAATCTGGCGGTGATGGTCTTGCCGTCAGCGGATACGGTAGTGGGGCAAACTACCCACTCGGTGCCGTTGAAGCAAACAACTACAGCCGCGTCGCCGGGCTGGAGTCCGCTCAGACCGATAGTAACGTCTACATAGCCGTTCTTATCGAGAGAATCCTTGGTGTTGCCGGTAGCGGTCATCTCAAAGAAAGAAGCAACCTTAAGGTCTTCAGACTTTACGCCGGTGTTGGCAATAGCGGTGTTTACGGTAGAAGCAACGCCCTTGCTCTCAAGAAAACTGCTTACGCCGGTATCCTTGATGCTGCTTACGTCGGCAACAGCGGTGGTATCGGAAACAGCAGTGCTTACTCCAACTTCACCGGCTTCAGCGGTGCTTTCGCCGGAAGAAGCTTCGTATCCGACTTCAGCGCTGTCTGCGGCAAAAGCGGTTGCGGAGATTGCACAGATCATCAGAGCCGCCATTGCCATTGCAATAAACTTTTTCATTTCGTTTTTCCTCCTTCTCAGAATAATATATTCATAAAGAATTTGCCGCCCTCGAGACACGGCAATTTCGATATGACAAAATGTCATTTTGCTTCAAAAATCAAGGATTCTTTTCTTCCTTGTTTTCTCCGCCGTAATAATCACTGTAATATCCATACTTTGTATACTTGTAGTAATACGGATTATTCTTCATCTCAACGCGGTTAAGCACCACGCCCATCAATTCGCAGCCGCTTCGCTCGAGTTGGTTTATCGAATTGGCGATAAGGCTTCTCGGAGTGACGCCGCTTCTCACTACAAGCAAGCCGCCGTCGCACTGAGAAGCGATGAGATTTCCGTCCGAAACGTTAGTCAGCGGCGGGGTATCCACCAAAACGTAGTCAAAGCAGTTGGAAAGCTCCTCCAACAGCTTGGGAAATCTCGGACTTTGCAGCAAAATCGCGGGGTTCGCCACCGTATACGATGTCGGAACCATATATCCTTCGAGATTGGTCTTATATATAATGTCGTTTATCTCCACCTGACCCGCGAGATAATGAGCTATTCCGTAAAGATGCTCCTTGCCCATTTCTATTTGGTATCTGCTGCGGATAACCGACTTTCTGATGTCGGCGTCAACCAAAACAACATTATGACCCGCCTCGGCGAGCAGGCGCCAGAGATTCATCGAAACAAAGCTCTTTCCCTCATTGGGGGTGCTGCTGGTTATGATTATCTTCTTAAATCTGTCTCCGCAGAATCCGAGATTTACTCTGAGGCGGTTCATAGCCTCCTCTGCTGCATAGGGCAACGGTTCAAGATTATTTATCTGCAAGGTTTTCATTATCAGCGATTCCCCTTTCTGTCAAAACGTCTGGTTATTTTGTCAAAAGCGGAATCCTCTTTTTCCTCAGCCAAATCGGTAATATTCTCCTCGGGAATAGCGGCAAGCGGAATAATTCCGAAATACTTTTCCATATCCTCCTCGGAGCGGATAGTGTCATTGTGCAGATATTGCAGCACTATCCAGCCGCAATAAACCATCGCGAAAGCCATCGCGCCGACAATGGTATTCATGCTGTAGCTGGGACTGGATTTCTTCTCGGGAACTATCGCTTCTTCCGCAATATTCGGCGCGTTAGACTCCATAACCTCGGGCAGCCAATCCACCGCAAGACGCGCCATCTCGTTAGCGATGTCGCACGCCTCCTGAGGATTGGTGCTGGTGGCGGTTATGCTGAGTATTCTTGTATTGCTGGGGTTGGCAACGGTTATCATCTTTTCAAGATGCTCAATATCCTCAACATCGGGATTTATATTCTGCATAACGCTCTCGAGCATCGGTCGGCTGAGAACCAGTTCCTTGTAGTCCGCGGTAAGTGAAGCGCCTATCTGCAAGTCCGCCAGATTAACCACCGAATCGTTTGAAGCGGAAACCACATAGAGCTTTGCCGTCGCCTCAAATTTCGGCGTTATAAACAGAAAAGTGAATATGCCTGTCAAAACGCCGCCCAAAACAAACGTCAAAATCACTTTAAGCAGATTCTGTCGGAACAGGTAAAACAGGTCATAGAGGTCTATTTCCCATTCCTGTTCCGAGGAACGTATCTCTTTATTGTCCATTTGCTATCCTCCGACTGATAATGTCATTTTTCCGTGTAAAACAATTTAAGAACAGTTTCCATCAAGCTGTCTTCATCGGGATAGAACTCCTCATGTTCCTTTATAAAGTTCTTTCCTATGCGGGTTTCGCCCTTTATCGTGACTATCCCGCCGGA
>CAZFQM010000261.1:0-2867 GCA_964520995.1 uncultured Oscillospiraceae bacterium | reverse complement strand
GTATTGCTGCAATGCAGCTGTGAAAGTGCTCCCTCCGAGATGGTGACGATTGTCCACGCCAGTGTGGAAAAGGTCGCACTGCAAACTGATGAAAATCCCTCTGTTACGCTTTCTAAGGCGAAAAGCTATATTAACGATAAAATCGGTATGCTGGAGGAGGAAACGCCGAAGCTGAACTTTGAGGAGCTTGGCAACACGGTGTTTTCCGATTCGGAGGAGATGCACGAGCAGTATAATGAGTATATCGAAAAGGAAAAGCTTCCGAAGAGCATCAAGGTCAATCGCACGCAGCTGACCGGCAGTGTAAAAACGCAGAAAATCAAAACAGATACCGGTATTGAGCTGATTGTTCCGGTGGATTATTATCGCAACAAGGATTACTTTGAATTTTCGACCGATGAAAGCGGGAAAATATCCATTCGCTTGAAAAACATCGGTGAGATTATTAACAAATAAGCTTTGAGGACAAAAATAACACCTCCCGAAAAAAGGCATGAAGTCTTTCACGGGAGGTGTTGCTTATCGTTTGAACGGTGGAAAATAATGTTACCAATTGGTTACGATATAGTTTGATTTATAGGAGGTAACATAGTCGTTTTCCAGTGTATCGGTAGTAGCGGAGGCTTTATATCCGGAATAGGCGGAGGTGGAATAGCTCAATAAGATATTGCCGTCGTTTTCGAGTCCGGCATTGGTGAATTCCACTGCAATATATCCGGTGCGCTTACCGAATTTTTCGGGGCTGGAGGAATAGCCGGGAGCCGAGATTGTGATATCTACCTTGTAGATGATGACAATTCTGTTATAGGTGCTGTAAGAGCTTTCGGTATCCTTTCGGCTGAGCAAATAGCCCTTTACCATTTCGGGAGTGCCGACGATCGGATCTCCGCCGCCAATAACGTATTCACCGAATTGATTGTAAATGTAGCTTGCTCTGCTTGCCAAAATAGAATCGACTCTGTCCTTGAACTCCTTTTCAAAAGCAGCTTTGGAAGTTGCCGAAACGGTTGTTTGGTCATCCAGATAGTAGGACAAACCGCTTACCTTGTATTCCTTTTCGGTGGCAACAACGGCATATCCGTTTTCGATTGCGAAGTCTTCGTCATAGGAAGCAGTTACCACGATGGTATCGCCGTTTTTCAATCTGTTTTTCTTGTCAACGGTATAGCTGACTCGGCGGATAAAGCTGTCGCTGCTATTGTTGCTGACCGTTACCTTTCCATTCGGAGATACACCGCTGAAGGTTACTTCCAAGCCGTCAAACGGGTCTACTTTTGTTCCTTCTGCCAGACCACTGACCTTTAATTTGATGGTCGTATTTTTTATTTTGATTTTCAGCTGTTTTGCAAGCTCTTTGTTATAAGTAAAGGTAAGCTCGATGGTATCGCCGTTGGAAATGCCTTGGGTTTTGGAAAGCTCGCCGTCGATGTCGTTAAAGAAAGCATAATAACTCAATGCGGAATAGGATGAGCTGCTGTTTTTGAGTTTTCCCTCGGCTTTGAGAGCCGTATACGGATCAACGGTTTTGGTAACCATGCTTGCTTTCGCATATCCGTTAAAGCCGTTGACATCGATTGCATAATATTTTTTCATATCAACGGTGGTTTTGCCCAGCGAAGTCAGGATAAAAATGATAACGCTGACAAAGGCGACAAAAGCAGCTGCGGCGGCACCGATGATAATCGGCAGCATTTTTTTGTTTGCTTTGGGAGTTGCATTTGCGGGGACAACGCCAACCTGCTGATAGGTGAAGCCTTGCTGTTGATAGCCCTGAGGAGTCGCTTGCTGATAAGGCTGTTGCTGATAGCCTTGAGGAGCCGCTTGCTGATAGGGTTGTTGTTGATACCCTTGAGGAGCTGCTTGTTGGTAAGGTTGCTGTTGATACCCCTGAGAAGCTGCGGGCTGTTGAGGCTGCTGCGGATAGCCTTGAGGTGCCGTGAATTGTTGAGGCTGTTGATAGCCCGGCACTGTTTGCGGTTGCTCGGGAGCGGCTGTCGGAGCCACATCCGAAATCGGCATTGTTTGTGCGGTAACCGTTGCTTGCAAATCCTGTGCAACGGAATCGTTGTTTTCCGGAATCGGAATTTGTACGTTACCGTTGTTGTTTAAATTTTCGTCCATAAAATCACCAATCCTTTTGAAGTCGATTTTTGTCATAATTATGCTTTTATCATATCTCAAAAACAGCCAAAATTCAAGATGAATTTACATTTAAGCCCTCCTTTCGGATATTTATCGTTACAAAGCATAGATTTTGCGTTGGGAAGCAACCTTTCATGTGTTTTTTTTCAGAGAAACAAGCGAAAAGGTCTTTACAAAGAACAAATGTTCGCGTATAATAGCATTAGGAAATTTCGCAAAACAAATCGGTCGGCATTGGCACGGGAGGAAGATAAAATGGATGTGTTTGATAAGCTGCAGATATTAGCGGAATCGGCAAAGTATGATGCGGCTTGCACCAGCAGCGGTGTGGACAGAAGTAATCAAGGAACGGGAATCGGGAATGCGGTTGCTTGTGGGATTTGTCACAGCTTTTCGGCGGATGGGCGCTGTATCTCATTGCTTAAAGTGCTGCAGAGCAATGCCTGTATTTATGATTGCAAATACTGCGTAAATCGCGTGACCAATGACGTGGCACGTGCTACCTTTACTCCGCGTGAGCTTGCCGATTTGACCATGAATTTTTATAAGCGAAATTACATTGAGGGGCTTTTTCTCAGCTCGGGAATCGTCAAAAATCCGGATTACACCTGTGAGAAAATGATCGAAACGCTTCGGATTTTACGGGAGGAGTATCATTTTGGCGGATATATTCATGCCAAGGCGATTCCCGGTGCGGATAATCTGCTGCTGACATGGCTGGGACA
>CAZFQM010000260.1:0-2872 GCA_964520995.1 uncultured Oscillospiraceae bacterium | reverse complement strand
GGTCTGTAGGGCAAGCCTTCCGGCTTGTCCGTCTCCCTCTGCTCCACTCTCCGCTTGTTCGGAGTAAGAATGACGGCATTGCTTTTACAAGATGACCAAACGGCATCCGGGCTGACTTTGTTGAAAAAGGAAATCCTCTCATGACAGAACGGAAAATTTACCATATCGGAAAAGGAGAAAACATGAAAAAAGTAATTTCCATTGTCATGACATTCTTGTCAATCATAACAATCCTGCCTTTCGGAACAGCAAAGGCAACAGCGATATCCGCTCCCGTGGCGGGAATCGTCTCAACTGCTCAAGGGAATTTAAACGTCAGAGCGGCACAATCGACATCATCGGCGGTGGTTGCCTCTCTGCCGGGAGGAAGCTATGTGACATTGCTGTCTCGCATCGGAAACTGGTGGTATCTGGAATATGCGGACGGCAAATACGGATACAGCCATGCAGACTATCTGAAAACGGTATCAACGACATCGGCAACGGTGCAAATTACTTACGGAACCTTAAATGTCCGTGCGGGGGCAGGAAAATCTTATTCCATTATTGATTCGCTGCGAAAAGGGCAAAAAGTTGTGATATTATCCGAATCAAACGGCTGGAGTAAAATCTTATATCAGGGCAGGCGTGTCGGCTATGTCAGCAACCAATATCTGAAAAAACAAAATGCCGATGCCTATGGGACAATTTTGCTGAACGTGCCAAGTTATAAACAAACCGACAGCCGTTGGGCAGATGTCATCCTGGGAAGCTCGGGAAAGACCATCCGCGCAATCGGATGTACGACGACCGCTCTGGCGATGACCGAATCCTATCGTTTGGGGAATACCGTTTATCCCGATGCGATGTCAAAGCGCTTACGCTATGCCTCCGACGGCTCGCTGTATTGGCCGACAAATTATCATATCACGACCGATAAGACCGATTATTTGCAACAAATCTATCGGGTATTGCAACAAGGAAAGCCTGTCATCCTGGGAGCGAAAACTGCCGCGGGAAAACAGCATTGGGTGGTAGTAACCGGCTTTGAGGGCGGAGCCTCTCTTTCTGCCGAGCGGTTTCGGATTAACGACCCCGGCTCCGCTTATCGGACAAGCTTGGCACAATTTTCAAATGTCTATCCGCATTTTTATAAGCTGGTATATTGAGACCGCTTTATGAAAACAGCGCACAGAGTAAGGAATGATTTTCTTACTCTGTGCGCTGTTGCATTTGCGTTTATGCGGTGCAATCTTCCTTGCCGAATTCCCTATAGGTAATGGTGATGATGATCAATGAGGCAATAAAGGTTAAAATATCCGCCACCGGCATGGAATACAATACACCGTCCAATCCGAAAAAGAGGGGCAACAGAACGGCAAATCCGACGCCGAATAGGATTTCCCGAATCATGGACAGCATGGTGGAAGCAAACGCCTTGCCCATTGCCTGTAGAAAAATGAATGTTGCCTTGTTGATGCAGGCGAAGATGATCATGCAAAGATAAATGCGGAATGCTTTTACCGCAAAATCGGTGTAGTAGGAGCTTTCATTCGCTGCACCGAAAATGAAAATCAGCTGTTTCGGTAGTAGCTCGACAATCAGCAATGCAATTGCTCCCACGCAGGACTCCGATAGCAGCAGCATGGTAAAAAGCTGCTTCACACGGGCTTTTTTTCCCGCTCCCATGTTGTAGCCGACAATCGGAATGCAGCCTGCCGCCATACCGACCACGATGGAAATGGCGATTTGGAAAAACTTCATGACGATGCCGACCACTGCCATGGGAATCTGTGCGTATTGCTCCTGCCCGAATATCGGGTCAAGCGCACCGTATTTCCGTATCATATTGTTAATCGCCGCCATGGCAGCTACCAGCGATATTTGCGAAAGGAAGCTGCAGATGCCGAGCGTAAGCGATTTGCCGAGGATTCTGCCCTTGATGCGAAAGCTGTCTATAGAGAGCGTGACCGATTTGGTGCGGAACAGGTAGCCGACCGATAGCGCGGTAGTCAATACCTGTCCCAAAACGGTTGCGACAGCCGCACCCATCATTCCCCAGCGGAATAGGAAGATGAAAATCGGGTCGAGGATGATGTTAAGCAGAGCACCGCCAAGGGTGGCAAGCATTGCGAATTTCGGGCTTCCGTCGGAGCGGATGATCGGGTTCATCGCTTGTCCGAAAACATAAAAGGGGATACCGAGCGAAATGTAGAAAAAGTATTCTTTTGCGTACCGATAAGTTTCCTCATTCACTCTGCCGCCGAACAGGGTGATGATGGGGGATTGCAGGGCAAGATAAAGAACGCATAGAACGATGCCGCTTGCAATCGAAAGTAGGATGGCGTTTCCGATGCTGCTTTGCGCTTCCTCCTTGTTGTTTTTGCCGAGATTGATGCTGACAAAAGCGCAGCAGCCGTCTCCGATCATGACGGCAATCGCAAGGGCAATGACGGTTAGCGGAAAAACAACGGTATTTGCCGCGTTTCCGTAGGAGCCGAGGTAGGAAGCGTTTGCGATAAATATCTGGTCAACGATGTTGTAGAGCGCCGCTACCAGCAAAGAGATGATACAGGGAACGGCATATTTTCGCATCAGCCTTCCGATGGGTTCCTTTTCCGGAAAGATGTTTGATTTTTGATTCATTGTTTGGTTAACCTCCGAGTTGTTTTATTCAAACCGAGCTTGTTAAAGCGGCTTGTTTTTTATGACATAAAAAACGTGTGGCTTAACCGGACTTACGCAGTTACGCCACACGTTGCTTATGATGATACCGTTACAAACGGTATGCCGATATTATATTGAAACGGAACAGAACAAGGATGTATCTATTCATTTAAATAATCGCCTACATCATTTTGGTTGTACTGTTTTTTGATTTTGATGATGACCG
>CAZFQM010000259.1:322-2890 GCA_964520995.1 uncultured Oscillospiraceae bacterium | reverse complement strand
CGGAATATAGGGCTGTCCTGTCATAGGCTTTCGTTCTCCTTCTTTTCAGGGTAATCGGCTTCCGACAAGGAGTGCATTTCGGTATGAAGTTCTTCCTTGGGAGCCGACGGATGAATCTCCTTTTCGGAAAGCGGCACAAAGGAAACCGGCAAAAGTGCGGTTTGTCCCGCAAAGATTTGAACATCATTTACCACAACGGTATGATAATCGGGGTGAACCGCAATCACCTGATAAACGGCATAGGGAATCACCGTTCTCGGCTCCGGTTGCTCGGAGAATGTGGCAGGGAGAGCTGAAAGCGTGACCCGCTCGGTGTTTCCGCCGTTGTCGGTCTGCAAGCTCCAAATGAGGTCGGTTGTATGCTCTGTTTTTTGCAAAATCAGCACCGTTGCAAACGCAATCGGGACAGCATCGTTGGCGGCGGAAATATGAACCTGCAATTGACCGACAGCGGTATCCGGCTGTTCGGTATCGGGAGAGTTGCTTTTTTCGGTGCCGCTTTCCGCCGCTTTCACCTCTTGCGGAAATTCGGCGTCAGCCTGCGCTACCTCTTTCTCCGAGGAGCTATTCGACGATTCTTCCGCTACCATCCTATAATCGGAGGGCAACACAGCCTCTTCTGATCTCTGCTTGGCATCTTGCTCCCGACTTCTTTGTCGATAACTCATCGCTTCCTCTTTATATTTCCGGATGAGATATTCTGTGTTTTCCCGTTCAAGGTTTTTGTCTTTCATATCATCCGCCCCTTTTCGCAGCTTTCTATATCATCAGGCAACGTAATTATCGCATTGCCTCTTTATAACAAATACGCAGCTACTCGGAAAGATATGACGGTTTTCCAAAAAGAGTGTGCTTTTGCTCTATCCCCTCCTGCCGTTTTTTGACATAATAAATTCCCCGATGTCGATATGACATCGGGGAATGACAGTACAGACTTATTAGAAATACATATACAGTTGACATTTGATCATGCCGTTATACAGCTTGCGGCGCTTGGTAGCGGGTCTGCCGAACAGCTTCTCAAACTGATCATGCGGTGTGATAATATAATAGTTCATCATCCCGGGGGAGAATTTCTTTCCCATGGTTTTATAAATCTCCTCCGCTTGCTTCACATCCAACAAGCGTTCCCCATACGGCGGATTGCAGATCAGTATGCCGTTTTCGGTAGAGGACGCAAAGTCCGCTACCGCTGCCTGCTTGAACTTGATACGAGAGCCTACTCCCGCTTTTTTGGCATTATGCTCCGACAGTAGTAGGTTCTCCGCATCAATGTCACTGCCGTATGCGGTAAAAGCGGCATCCCGACGTATCAGGTCAAAGCATCTTTGCCGTTCCTCACGCCAAGCCTCTTGAGGCATGGATTGCCAATTTTCGGACACAAACCGCCGATTGATTCCCGGGGCAATGTTGAGTGCCTTGGTTGCTCCCTCGATTAAGAAGGTTCCCGAACCGCAAAACGGGTCATACAGCACGCTGTCCGCTTTTACTCTGGCAAGGTCAACGATTCCCGCCGCCAGGGTCTCCTTGATTGGCGCTTCTACCGATGTCTTTCGATATCCTCGCTTGTGAAGTCCTACGCCCGAAGTATCCAGCATGACGGTTACCTCATCCTTTAAAATGGAAAACTGCAGCTGAAACAGTGCACCGGTCTCTTCAAACCAGGATATTCCGTACTTTTCCTTTAAGCGTTCCACTGCCGCTTTTTTCACAATTGATTGACAATCCGGAACACTGGCGAGCTTAGAGTGGAGAGACCACCCCTTTACCGGGAAGCGATCCTTTTCTCCTATGAAATGCTCAAGCGGAAGTGCTTTGACACCTTGAAACAATTCTTCAAAGGATTGTGCGGTAAACTGTCCTAAAACAATCAGGACACGCTCTGCGGTGCGTAAATTC
This sequence comes from uncultured Oscillospiraceae bacterium, assembly GCA_964520995.1. GTDB lineage: Bacteria > Bacillota > Clostridia > Oscillospirales > Ruminococcaceae > HGM13222. The sequence continues at coordinate 991 of CAZFQM010000259.1, read as the reverse complement.
AAATTCGCCCGCGCTACCATCGAATCATTGCCCCAAAAGGTCACCTTTCCGTCACTGACCTGTACCTCGTCTCCGCCCATTCGCTTGATTTCACCGGCAAGAATGCTCTCCAAGCCGAAAAGGCAGGGACACAATAACTTTAATTTACTCAATGCTTGCTCCTCCATATGTTCCGAAGTCGGTGGTTAGATTTCCGACTCCAATACTGCATAATTTCCGTCTTTTCTGCGATAAACAACGTTCACTCCGTTGGTTTGCGCATCACGATACATGAAAAAGGTATGTCCGAGCAGATTCATCTGCAAAATAGCCTCTGTCACATCCATCGGCTTGAGATGAAACCGCTTATATCTTACTACATCAAACTGCTCCTCTTCCTCCTCGACACGAAATTCCGCCAGCCCTTGCATCAGCTTTTTCTCCAGCTTTGTTTTATTCTTTCGAATCTGCCGAATAATGGTATCCACCGCATCATCCAGGGCATCTGCTTTATCGGCGGCACTTTTCTCCGCACGGAAAATATAATTATTATGTTTAATGGTAAGCTCGACAATCGCCATATCCTTTATGGCTGTAACAGCCACATTCACCGTCGGATTCTGTAATACCTTTTCGATTTTGAGTAGCTTCTTCTCCGCTTTCTGCTTAAAATCCTCGGTCAGCGTTACC
>CAZFQM010000259.1:0-312 GCA_964520995.1 uncultured Oscillospiraceae bacterium | reverse complement strand
ATACTACGTTCATGTTCAGCCATCCTTTCTGAAATGGATTCCAAAGCAAGGTATCATTGTTTTTGCTTTGGACACAGGAAATGAAAATTTTCATCTCCTATAATATTAGTATAGCACATTTTCATAAAAAAAACAAGCCGACCGTTCCGATTAAAACAAAAAAATACCACCGTTGATATTTCGCATAAAACGCCATATAAACGGTGGTTTTCCATGCATTACATATTTTCTCTGCAATGACCGATATATTCGATGCAATATTCGTCTTTTCCCAGCAAAGCCTCGGCGGTATAGAGCATATCCTGTATGCGC
>CAZFQM010000258.1:0-2903 GCA_964520995.1 uncultured Oscillospiraceae bacterium | reverse complement strand
TCATTCCAAGCCGATAGCGGCGCCGAAAGAATCGGAGGTTACCTATTATTTCGGGGCGGGAATTCATTTTCCGGGAAAAATTACCTTGAAAAGCAACGAAAGCGTCTATGTCGATAAGGATGCGTTAGTGTACGGCTGTCTGTATGCCGAGAATGCCGAAAATATCCATGTGTTCGGCAACGGAATTTTCGATGATAGTCATGAGGAAAGAACCGGAAATTACTGCTACGAGTCTTATATCAACGGAAACATGAAGTTTTATGATTGCAAGCACCTGCGCTTGGAGGGCGTCGGGATGAAAAATTCCGCAATCTGGTGTTTGAATTTATTCGGCTGCTCCGATGTGGTTGCCGATAACATTAAGATTTTCGGTCAGTGGCGGTATAACTCGGATGGCATTGATATTGTAAACTGTCAAGAGGTGCTGGTCAAAAATTCTCTGGTGCATTCCTTTGATGATACGATTACGATAAAGGGAATCGACCGCTATGCGCTGAGAGACAATGAAAATATTCATGTGGAAAATTGTGTGCTCTGGTGCGATTGGGGAAAATGCTGTGAGGTCGGTATTGAGACTACTTGTCGGGAGTACAAAAATATCAGCTTCAGAAATTGCGACATTCTCCGCGGCGGAAATGTTGCGCTGGATATCAGTAACGGAGATTGTGCGGAAATTCACGACATTACCTTTGAAAACATCAATGTGGAATATAATTCGTTCGATACCGAGGCGGTTTACCAATCGAGTGACGACCAAAGCTATGATGCCGAGAATACGGTGGCGATTCCCGCATTGCTACAGCTGCGGAACGAGCCGTTTCGAACACCGGAGCAAATCAAAGCGTGGGGTCTGCCGCCGTTAACCGATGCGATAGACCTGACGGGGATTAAATCACGGAATATCCACGATGTTACCGTCAAAAACATCCATGTATATTATGATGAAAAGCTGCCGCGAAAGGATAACAAGCCGGAGATTGATTATATCATCGCACCACAAGCGGACACCGAGGATTTTTATAACCTGCACATTTCCGATATCTTTGTCAACGGAGAAAGAGCGGAGCTTCCATTGGTGTAAAAATGGTATGCTGTGTGCATAAGGAGAAGATGAGGATGAAAAAAGTGCTTTTAAACGGTACCTGGCGATTGTTTATTGCCGATGAAAAAGAGTGTGCCGTGGAGAATGCAGCTACTTTGTGCGAGCTGGAACAGCTGGGATATCGGGAGATAGCGGGGAGCGTTCCCGGTAATTTTGAGCTTGATATGCAGAAAGCGGGAATGATACCGGAGCTTTTTTACGGAACAAACACCCTGCAGGCGCAGGAGCTGGAGAATAAGCATCTGTGGTATGCGAGAAGCTTTTCCTATGACGGTGGAGCGGAGGACGTTTTTCTTACCTTTGACGGAATTGATACCTTTGCGGATATTTATCTTAACGGTGTGTTGTTGGGGTCTGCCGACAATATGCTGATATCCCACACCTTTTCGGTCTGCGGCAGGCTGCAAGCGGAAAATGAGCTGGTGGTACATATTAAGCCGACCCTGACTGAGGCGCAAAGCTACCCTTTTGAAGCGAGAAGTCGCGTCAGCTTCCTTTATAACGGCGGCTCTCTTGCCGTGCGTAAGGCTCCGCATATGTATGGATGGGACATTATGCCCCGTATTCTGTCGGGAGGACTTTGGCGGGATGTTTATCTGACTATGGCGGAACAGCATCGCATAGAAGAAATCTATTCCTACACCGTATCCGCAAGCGAGGAAAAGGCAGAGGTTTGCACCTATTTTCGCCTGAATCCCCTGAAAAACATCAAGGACTATCGTATCAGATTGACAGGAGAATGCGAAGACAGCCGTTTTACCTGCACCCAAAAATTGTGGCACAATGAGGGCTTTCTCAGAACGGTGATAGATCATCCGAAGCTGTGGTGGCCGAAAAACATGGGAGAAGCCAAGCTGTATCGGGTTTCTGCCGAGCTGCTGCATGGGGATGCGGTCGAATCGGTGCATGAGTATCGTTTCGGCATCCGCACCGTGCAATTAAAGCGCACCTCCCTGACCGATCAAGACGGAAACGGCGAATTCCGATTTTATATCAACGGCGAGCCGATGTTTGTTCTGGGAACGAATTGGGTGCCGCTGGATGCTTTTCATTCGCGGGATAAGGAGCGCTTGCCGAAAGCGTTGGAGCTGCTGGATGATATCGGTTGTAACATGGTGCGCTGCTGGGGCGGAAATGTCTATGAAAGCGATGCGTTTTTCGATTTCTGTGATGCGCACGGAATAGCCGTATGGCAGGATTTTGCCATGGGCTGTGCCTCCTATCCGCAAAATGAGGATTTCCTCCGCCGCTTCGGCATTGAGGCAGAGCAGATTATCAAACGGCTTCGCGGACACGCCTCTCTTGTGCTCTGGGCAGGGGATAACGAATGTGATGAGGCAATTACCTGCTGGACATCACCGTCAATCAATCCCGCCGATAACAGAATTACGCGAGAGGTGCTTCCGAACTTGATTTCCCGCCATGACCCGATGAGACCCTATCTGCCCAGTTCTCCCTACATTGACGAGACGGCGTTTGCATCGGGACGACTCAGTGATACGCCCGAACGACATCTGTGGGGACCGCGCGATTATTTTAAGGGCGATTTCTACAAAAACGCCATTGCCCATTTTGCCAGTGAGACCGGATATCACGGCTGTCCATCCTTTGCATCGATTAAAAAATTTATTTCACCGCAAAAGCTGTGGCCGCCCTATGATAATGAGGAGTGGCAGGTACACGCAACCTGCATGGAGTTGGGATCGGATGCGCCGAACAGCTATCGTATTCCGCTCATGATATCGCAGGTGGAGAAGCTTTGGGGCGAGGTGCCGAACCGACCGGAGGATTTTGCGCTTGC
>CAZFQM010000257.1:0-2912 GCA_964520995.1 uncultured Oscillospiraceae bacterium | reverse complement strand
GAGACCGTTTATCCTGCCGAGCGGTTGCTTGAAAACGTCAAGAACAGCGCTAAAGGGAAGCTGACAGGTGATTTGATTTTGCTCTTTCACGATAATGCAACGCGCAAAACAACGGCGGAGGCCTTGCCGCAGGTCATTTCCTACTTACGGGAAAACGGGTATGACTTTGCGAAAATCACACCCGATACCACGCCGATTCAATTTCATAAGCCGCAACGGCAAAAATAAAGTCAGATTGTCAAGGTGCCGTTTTCGTCGATGAGCAAAATCAGTATTTCTTCTTCCTTTCCGGTGTCGGCATTGATGTATACCAAAATGCTTTCTCCGTCCCGACCGCTGCATAAAAATTCATAGCAAAGCTTCTCCGTCAGGGAGGTTGAGGGAATGATTGCCATTTTTTCTTTCTGTATTGTCAGCCTTGTGCTGACGCTTTTCCGTGCCTCCTCCAAGGAGATTTTCGGCTCGGAGAGGGTACGGTCGGTGTGGTTTGTCAAATATCCTCTTGCATCAAAGCCGTGAATTTCTCCGTTGTCCATTGCGACATTTACCTTTATCAGGTCGGGATATACCGTAACCTCTCCCTGACGATGAGCGAAATTAACGGTCATACAGCAGTCGGATATTTCATAGTAGCTTTCGGTCAATGAGTCGATTCCCAATGTCCTAAGGTATTGCCGCGCCAGCTTTATCGCATCCTCCTTTGAGATTGCGACCTCTGCAATCGTTCGACTTTTCAACAGGTAAACCGGGAATCCGCCGGCTTTGCTGATGCTGACCGAGCTGTTTTCCGAGATGAAATTGTAGGTCGGCATCATGCCGTCATCATCGCCGACATCCTCTGTCAGCTCTGTCCGAATTTGCAGGATTGCGGCGGCGGTCTTGCGGGCCTCCGCGCGGGTGACATCGGACTTTCTCGCTAACAGGGCAGACTTCTTCTGCATTAAATGGTCGCTGAACGGACCGTCATATATTAAAGACGGAAACGAAGAAAATCCCTCTTCATATTCGGTAAAACCGTCGGTCAGCTGCAAGGAAGAGGTGCTTTCCCGCTTCTGCTCACTCAGCTGCTCGGTGAGCCGACGGAAGCTTAGAGTGTCGGTCTGCAGCAGATCCTCTAAAACCATGACTTCCTCCCGAAGTGCCTTGCAATATTGCGCCAGTGTTTCCATATTGCGGTGCTCTTCTTCGGAGATGGTACCTCCGTCGGAGACCTTGCGAGAGAGGCTGAGTGCGTATTCGCCGAGCTGGGAGAGAAAACGGTAGGTATGCTCTAAGCGGAGTGTGTCGAGCGGAAGCTGAGATAGGCTGTCCTTGGCGCCTTGGGCATCCGTTTTGAGCTTGTTTGCCAGCTTTTCCAGCATGGTAGCGGTTGCGGTATATTTTCCCTTAGTCAGGGTGCTGTCAATGCTGCTCATGTGGTCATTAAGGCTTTCCACGGCACGCAGATAGCTGTATTCCAGTTTCCGCTCGGCGTTCTCGGCACGCCGATAGGATATTGCTGTCAGCGCGATAAGCACTGTCAGAAAAGCGGCGGTAAAGGAGATAATACGGACAAGCTTGCGGCGGCTGATTGTATTCATGACTGTTCATCCTTTCGGAAAGCGAATTTCTATTCGGTATTTTTTCCGAAAAAAGGATGAATATACATGATAGGGCGAAAGTGAAAATGCTTTTTGCTTTCGGACAAGTCGGGTCAGCGCTGCTTAATTTTTCCTTGTAGCCGACAGGCAATCAAGGAAGCCGAAACGATTTTGAGAATATCGCCTGCCAAAAAGGGAAAAACACAGCTTACACAGGCGGCAAGCAGGTTGACCTTGGTGGAAAACAGATACCATGCGGTTCCGAAGAGATAGCATATCAGCGTGCCGAGCGACATTGCCGCCAAGTAGCGGGGAAAGCTTTTTCCTGCGCCTTTGGTGACTTGCCCGATGACGGATGCCATCGGAATGTATCCGAGCAGATAGCCGCCGGTCGGACCGACAATACAGCCCGGTCCTCCTTGAAAGGAGGCAAAGACAGGCAAACCGATGATGCCCATGAGAAGATAGACCAGCTGGCTGATTGCGCCGTCTTGCGGACCGAGCAGAGCGCCCGACAGCATGACGGCAAAGGAGGCTAAGCTGAGTGGGACGCTTCCGGGCAATGGAACGGCGATTTGCGCGCAAACTGCTGTAAGGGCGGCAAGCATGGCAGAACGAGCGATATTTTTGACGGGTATTTTCATAGCGTCCCTCCGGTTTTCAGCTGATAGGGTGATGATATTTAAAAGCGAGGGTGCGTTTGGCTTTTGTTCAAACGCATACTTTTTGTGTCACGAAGCGAGCAGTGTTTCAATAAAATGCAATCAAAGCACCGCCGCAGAACGAATTTTGTCATAGGCAGTGCAATTTATTATAACCGTTTTTTGTCGCTTGTCAATAGGTCATTTTGGGGTAAAATCGGCATTCTACCAAATATTCCGGGGCGATTTTGTGATTATTTTTTCTTGCCTTTGTTGATCGGAATATGGTAAAATAATTTCATAGTCTGCTTTGCTACAGGGGATGCGGCGGGCGGAGAAAAAAGAGATTAAAGGAGCTTTTATGGATATTTTACAGAAATTGGCAGAGGAGTTTCATCTAAAGCAGAGTCAGGTGGAAAACACGGTGCAATTGATTGATGACGGAAATACCATTCCGTTTATTGCTCGTTACCGAAAAGAGGTGACCGGCTCTTTGGATGATCAGCTTTTGCGGGAATTGTTTGATCGGTTGAATTATCTGCGGGGCTTGGAAAAGCGGAAGCAGGAAATCAGCGACAGCATTACCGAGCAGGGCTTGATGACAGAGGAGCTGGCGGCGGCAATCGCAACCGCGCAAACGCTGGCGGAAATAGAGGATATTTACCGCCCTTACAAGCCGAAGCGGAAAACG
>CAZFQM010000256.1:0-2915 GCA_964520995.1 uncultured Oscillospiraceae bacterium | reverse complement strand
GGATTTGTTGGACCAGACGGTAGAGTATTTTTCGAAATCTCCGTCCCTGGATAACTATGCACTGGTAATGGAGAGCACCTCTTACTTTACCTGCTTGCTGAATTCGGTGCTTCTTTGCACCATGACCGCTCTTTTCACCACGATATCGGCAGCCTTGTGCGGATACGGCTTTGCGAAGTTTAAGTTCAAGGGCAAGATGTTCATGTTCGGCGTGGTAATATTGAGCATTGTTATTCCGCCGCAGACGGTAATGCTTTCTCTCTTTTCAAAGTTCAGATACTTTGATGTGTTCGGCATTTTGCATCTGTTGACTGGAAAAACCGTGATGATGACAGGTTCTTTCCTGCCGGTTGCCATCCTGGCATTGACCGGCTTCGGCTTCCGCGGCGGCTTGTTCATCTTTTTGATGCGGCAGTTTTATAACGGTATGCCGAAGGAGCTTCTGGAGGCGGCATATGTGGACGGTGCAAATGTTTACAGAACCTATTTCAGCATTATCTTCCCGCTGGGAAAAACGTTGATGGTAACGGTGTTCCTGCTGTCCTTCTCTTGGATGTGGACAGATACCTTCTATGCGAATATCCTTTATTCGGATGTCGATATCGTATCGAGAATTATCAGCCAAGCGCAGTATAACATCGGTTCCTCCGGCGCTGTGCAGGGAACCATGGTTTCCGGAATGTATGTCAATACGGCGACCATTTTGGTTTTGGTTCCGCTGTTGATTATCTTTATTGCGGGACAGAAATTCATGGTTGAGGGAATTGAAAGCAGCGGTATCGTAGGATAACGCTTGACCCGAACAGGAAGCAATCACAATAGCTTGAAAAGGATGATTTTATGAAAAAGAAAAATCGCCGCATCGCACAGCTGTTGACAGCCTGCATGATGCTGGCATCTCTGCTGGGCTGCAGTGCGGAAAAGGAAATCACTTCTTCAGAAAATTCAGCGTCCGACCTTGTGTCGGACGCCGCTTCCGATATCAGCTCAATTGCATCGGAGGAGACGACTTCGCAACCGAATAAGGTGACCTCGCTTTCTTCCGAAAAGCAAGACATATCATCAGAAAAATCGCCGTCTTCCAATCGAGCCGAGAAGCCGATTGAGGGCGGCGATATCTCGAAGAGCGAGCCTGTGCTGATCACACCGAAATATGCATCGGCAGATGTCGTTGTTGCGGATATCGTAGTGGAAAAGCCTGCCTATAAAGCAGATCCCACCGGTAAGGAGGACAGCACCTCCGCCATTCAAGCAGCACTGGATACCTGCGCCGATAACGGCGGAGGTACAGTCTGGTTGCCTGCGGGAAAATACAGAGTGACAAAAGGAATTCGGATTCCGACCTTTGTTACTCTGCGCGGAGATTGGCAGGATCCCGACGTGGGAAATGAATACGGCACAATCATATTGGCGGATGTTCCGAGCAAGGACCAGGAAAAGCCGGCTTTGTTTACTATCGGCGGCAGTGCCTGCGCTATGGGATTGACGGTTTATTACCCCAATCAGAGCATTGATAACGTAAAGCCCTATCCCTTTACCTTTTACATCACGGGAACGGGCAGTGACTATATGCTTCAATCGGTGGTCAATTGTACGGTTTTGAACGGTTACCGTGGGGTAGGCGCTTGTGTGGTGGAGACCAATGCACATGAGATGCTGACCATTGATAACGTCAAGGGCACCTTTTTGAAGGTCGGCTTTGAAGCCTATAACCAAGCTGATGTCGGAACCTGGAAAAACGTTACGGTCAGCAGCTCCTATTGGGCAAATGCGGGCGCAGGTTTAAAAGCGGCACCGCGCAGTAAGGTAGATGCTTATTGTAAAGCCAATACGGTCGGATTGCGGCTGGGCGATTTGGAGTGGACCGAATTTGCGAATCTGAAGGTCAGCGGTTGTAAGACCGGTGTGCATATTGTGGCGGGCAAGAGAATCGAGTTTGCCGGTTCACTCTTTGACTTTAAGATTACCGATTGCGTAAACGGCTTGACGGTGGACAGCATGGATACAAGATGGGGCATGGTCGCGGCGCAGGGAGAAATTTCCGCCGATACGGCAGTGACCAATAATACAAACGGCGTTGTCAAAATGGCAGGCTGTAAGCTCAACGGCAAGCTGTCGGGCAATAACATCAGCAACGACACCTCTATGAGTGCGGTTACGGTGGATTATCATCGTGAGCCGAAAAAGCCGTCGGCACATCTGTATGTGGTAGATGCCGATATTGACGGCGAGACCGACGCGAGCGGAGCAATCCAAACCGCTTTGGATAAGGCAGGAAAAACGGGCGGTGTTGTTTATCTCCCTGCGGGAAAATATCTGCTGAAAAAGAATATTACAGTGCCGGCAGGGGTCGAATTGCGGGGATGCTCCTCTACCGCTCAGCGGGAGGAGAACAATGACAGCCGCGGTACGATTATTCTTGCGGATTGTGCGCAATCCGCTCAGCCCGATACCGACCAAGCCCTGGTGACACTCGGAGGAACCGCTTCGGGCGTGCGCGGTATACGCTTTTTCTATATCAACAATAACTTTATTACGGGCGTAAAAAAATACGCATATACCATCCGAGGCAAGGCGTCCGGCGTGTATGCAATCAATGTGGCAATTACCGCAGGCTATAATGGAATTGATTTTCGCAAGTGTGACAATCACCATATTGATAAGCTGGTAGGCTGTTGCTACAATAATATGATTACCGCAGGCGGAAGCAACGGTATGATCGAGGGCTGTCTGCAAAACGGTACGGCATTGTATCGTCACGGTTTGGAGCTGATTGGCTGGTCATCGACCGAAAGCAAAATTCAAACCGAGCTGTTTAATCCGATTACCCGCCCGAATACCGAGTATATCCGTTTGGAAAATGCAACGGGAGAAACCGTGTTAAATACCTTTGCTTACGGTGTCCGCAGCTTGAT
>CAZFQM010000255.1:0-2933 GCA_964520995.1 uncultured Oscillospiraceae bacterium | reverse complement strand
GCACCCAGATACAAAATATCCAACAAACCGCCCTCATGCAGCACCTTGGCATAATCAATCTCTTTTCCCACAAAAAAATCCATGTGGAAAATCTGGAATTCCGCAGGACACGGAATATTGGTCAACAGCATTCCGAACGCAATCGGCAACAGCAGCAACGGTTCAAATTGCTTTACAATTGCCAAATAAACTAACACGCCCGAGATACATATCATAATCAGCGCTTTCCAATCAAGGTTGACAAAGCCGCTGTCATTGATCAAACCTTGTATACTCTCAACAAAAACATCCATTGACTCTTGCTCCTCCCTTAAAACGGTCTGGTATTATCCTGAATACCGGCAACGCTCCATGCGGGACGATTCTTTCCGGTGCGTTTGATACTTCTCAGCTGATATACCTTTCCCTCGGAGGACATCATCATGGCAACCGCCGCCGAAATTGCGGCAACGACCTCTTCGCTGATTCCATCCTCTACTTCCGGACGTGATGCTTCCACAACAGCCACAGGCGAAGCTTCACTCACTTCTTCCTTTGCCGGTGCTTTGCGCTTTTGACCGGTAACAGAATCCATAATCTTACCGAACAGCGCCACAATCAATACCAAAACAATCAAGACAGAGAAAACAACCACCAAGCCGGTTGCGGTAACTGCCCCTGCTAATCCCCAATCCATTGTGATACCTCCGTTTGCATTTGCTTGCCGTGTCTTTTCTGAAAGAGCTTCCTTTTTGAAAAGCACGATACTCTTTTTATTATAACTGAATTCCGAAAAGATTTCAATCGTTTCTCCGATTTTTTTTACACAAAGATACCGCTGAGATTGATATTTTTTTATCAAATCAGAGCAATAAGAAAAATCAATTGCAGGTCGGCAATTGATTTTGTACTGTCAAATTCACTCTTTTGTCATTCATAGCCGAAACGGAAAACCGAGTTAACTTCGGCAATCCACGCCGCCACAGCGCAGATTGCCGAGCTTACTCCCTATTTCACGATATCCGCCATACCGTTTCAAATAAAATATTGCTTTAGCTCTTCGGTTTTGTCGGTCTGCTCCCAACGAACACCTAAGTCCTCTCTGCCAATGTGACCGTATGCCGCCAGCTGCCGATAGATCGGCTTGCGCAAATCCAACTGCTTGATAATGGCAGCCGGTCTGAGATCAAAGACATGGCGAACAGCCTCCGAGAGCTGTTCATCGGAATATTTTCCGGTGCCGAAGGTATCTACCATGACAGATACCGGATGTGCTACACCGATTGCATAAGCAAGCTCAACCTCGCAACGCTTTGCCAAGCCCGCGGCAACGATGTTTTTCGCCACCCATCTGGAAGCGTAAGCGGCACTTCTGTCCACCTTAGTCGGGTCCTTTCCGCTGAATGCACCGCCGCCGTGACGTGCATATCCGCCATAGGTATCCACAATGATTTTTCTTCCGGTTAAGCCACTGTCACCCTGCGGACCGCCTACCACAAATCTACCGGTCGGATTGATATAATATTTGGTATTCTCATCCAACAAATTTTGCGGCACAACGGTCTTGATGACCTGCTCAATCAAATCGCTTCGAATCTGCTCCAGAGAGACCTCATCACTGTGCTGTGAAGAAACAACAACCGCATCGACCCGTATCGGAACATTATCCCGATATTCCACGGTTACCTGCGTTTTTCCGTCCGGACGCAGATAGGGCAAGCTGCCGTTTTTACGCACTTCCGTCAGCTTTAGCGCCAGCTTGTGTGCCAAATGAATCGGTAACGGCATAAGCTCCTCGGTTTCGTCGCAGGCATAGCCGAACATCATACCCTGGTCGCCCGCTCCGGTCAAATCCGCATCCTCATCCGAGCCTGTTTTGTTTTCCAAAGCGTTGTTCACGCCCAATGCGATATCGGAGGATTGCTCATCAATCGAGGTAATGACCGAACAGGTATTGCCGTCAAAACCGTATTTCGCACGGTCGTATCCGATATCCAAAACAACCTGTCTGGCAATCTTCGGAATGTCGACATAACAGCTTGTGGTAATCTCTCCCATCAGCATAATCATGCCGGTGGTTACCGTAGTTTCGCAGGCAACACGTGCCATCGGATCCTGCCCGATAATAGCATCCAACACCGCATCCGAAATCTGATCGCAGATTTTATCGGGATGTCCCTCTGTAACCGATTCGGAAGTAAATAAATAATTTGACATTGCATATCCTTCTTTCTTTCTGCATTTCGACAAAAAAAATAAGCGCTCGAAAAACGAGTGCCGTCAAAGCATTTCCTCATCTTTCGGAATACCGCAGGATTTGGCACCTTGCTTCCGCAGGTTGCCGGGCTTCACAGGACCTGATTCCTCCACCGCTCTTGATAAGGTATATTTATTTCGTATCATCCCCTCGAAAAGCCGAAGCGATGAAATATGTCAAGAAATGAATGAAAACTTTTTTGTCCTATATAGTATAATGGAAATTCCATTGTTTGTCAAGCAAATTTCCAAGCAAAAGCAATCTATCTTCGCATTCAACGATTTTTCCGCTGTATCTTGTCCATTTTTATACTTGTTTCCAAATTGTAACTTGACAAGCATATCTTGCCGTGCTAAGATGAAATTAGCAAAAGTAACTTAAAATTTAAAACAGGGAGTGGGTCCGATGTGGCATTTCGATTAGCGCAAAGCAACCCTAAAAGAAGGACGTAAGGACACCGTTATGGACAATATCGGAAAGGATGTTGTTATGATGAAAAAGCGAAACACGAAAAAAATTTGGCTTTCTTCTTTCCTCGCACTCTCCCTGTTCATCAACGTCTTATCTGCTTCGGCGGTGGAAAATACCGGAACCGAAGCACCAACCTTTGAAACATCGCAAACCGAGTCCGCTATCCTACATGAAGATGTCAGCAAACGCGGGGAGAATGAAAAGCATTTCTTGTGTGAGGACGGCA
>CAZFQM010000254.1:0-2933 GCA_964520995.1 uncultured Oscillospiraceae bacterium | reverse complement strand
CCATCTCCAAGCCATCTCGTGTCACATAGGAATTGAGTGCCATATTCTGCGATTTAAAGGGTGCGACCCGATAGCCGTCCTGCTTAAAGACGCGGCACAAGCCTGCTGTCAGCCAGCTTTTTCCCGCATTGGAGGTTGTTCCCTGAATCATAATCGCCTTTGCCATCATCGGAATCCTTTTCTCTTCCTAATTTGACAGCGCCTTGCAAAGCAAGACACTGTGAGCGTGTCGACAAAGTCGACAGCGCTCCGGGAAAGGGGACTTTCCCCTCTCCCGGACTCTCCCCACAATCCGCGTTGCGACGCGTATTGTCGAGGTCGAAACCGATGCGCATGTCCTCGGTTTCTCCATTAAAAAGGGCTTATAGCTTGTAGTTTGTCTGCAATTTGACAGTGCCTTGCAAAGCAAGACACTGTCGCCTGTTCGGATATGCGTTACCCTTGTAACGCCGTCCCGTATTTAATGCAGAGATTGTAAAAATTCCGCTATCTTCTCGGCAAGAAGCTCGTGCCCGCTATCGTTCGGATGCAAGCCGTCCGGTACATACAGCTGCTGAATAATCGGCACCTTCGGCTGCAAGCCCGAGCAGGCAAACAAATCCAGCAACGGAATAGAATAATACTGCGCAACCTCACGGATGATATCGACATAATCATATAAGGTGCCGACCGCCTCCGGCTTGTTGTCCCCGTGCGGATTCTCCTCATTGAGCCGATGCAACGGTGTAAACATCACGATTTTTGCGGTCGGATATTTGTTAATGAGCGAAATAAATAAAAGGTGCAATGCTCCGTAAAAGGTCTCTGCGGTACGGTCGGACATGGTGCCGATCGGTGCATCGCCGTGACCGAAATCATTGGTGCCGCCGAATACCGCAACGATATCGGCATCGGCATCCATTTCCGCAACGCGGGAGACGAAATCTCTGTCCCAGATTGCCTCTGCGGAGGGCGTATGCTGCATAGCGATTCGCGTGCCCCCAATGCCGTAATTCCGGCAAATCGCACCGCAACGTGCCGCAATAATATCGGTAAAGCGCTTGCTCGGCTCGGTGGTACCGCAGCCCTCGGTGATACTGTCACCCAAAAAATTGATTTTTCTTCCCTCTAAGGTCATTGTAATCACTCCGTTTGTCCCTGTTTTTTCGCGACACAAACCGTCGCATTATCAAAGAGGCGACTATCGCCCTTGCTCAAGGATAATCATACCATAAACGCATTCATTTTACAAGCGCATAAAATCGGCTGCCGAAGCGGATTTTTTCAAATCGGCACTTCGAACATCATCCGCTCGACATATCGCTCCATGAAATAGGCGTTCCCCGACAGCTCTGTATTTTCCGCCGATGCGGCAATCGCTTCGGCGCGCTGCTTTTTTTCGTCGGAGAGCAGAATCATCGCAGCCCCGCTTCCGGCACCGTTGCCGATGACCGAAACCCGAGAAACAACCTCCCTCGGAATCAAACCGATGGCGGCGGCAGCTTCCTTTTTGATAAAGCTTCCGAAGCCGCCTGCGATGTAAAAGGTGTCGATTTGTGCCGCCGTGATATCACACTCATGAAGCAGGGTGTCGATTCCGGCGCAGATTGCCGCCTTGGCAAGCTGAATCTTGCGAACATCGCTTTGAGTGAGAATCACCTTGCTGTCTCCGATTCTCAACGCCGCCTCCTCGCAATCAAGCAGATACTCGGCAGGACATTCACTGTCTGTATCAATCCGTCCCGTTTCATCTATCAATCCCAGTGCAAGAAACGCCGCGACCGCATCAATGATTGCAGAGCCGCAGATACCTACCGCCTCGACCTCTCCAAGCACCGAGTAAACGATTTTACCGTTCTCGAGCCATACGTGGTCAATGGCACCGACCTGCGCGGGCATTCCCATCTGAATCCCCGCCCCCTCAAAGGCAGGTCCCGCCGCAGTAGAGCAGCATTTTAAAACGCCGTTTGTCGCCAACGCCATCTCTCCGTTGGTACCGATATCGACAATAAAGCCGTTTTCCCGCCTGTCCGCCATATCGCTCGCCAGAACGGCGCAGGTAATGTCCGCACCGACATAGGCGGATATCGCAGGTGGCAGATATAACAGGCATTGCTCCGACAAGGACAGCACGAGCCGCTTCGGAGCAAGCATTTTTCCGAACAAGCTTTGCGGCGTAAAGGGTGCAACGGCAATCCCATGCGGGTCAAGTCCGCAAAGAAGATGAAGCATGGTGGTGTTTCCGGTGATGACACAGCTGTTGACCGATTGAAGAGAAATTCCCTGCTTGCGGCAAAGCTCCGAAAAGCTTTGATTCAGCTGTTCGACAATGGCTTGCTGTAACGGCAGAAGCCCCTGCCGATTGCAGTATTCTATGCGGGAAATCACATCGGCGCCGAATTCCGCCTGTCGATTGCGGGCGGAGACAACTTGAACGGGCTTTGCGGCATTAAGCCGATAAAGGTAGGAAACAACGGTGGTTGTGCCGATATCGACCGCAATACCGTAGCCGTCTGTACCGCCCGAAAGCGGACAAAGCGGGAACGACTCCATTCTGCCCGCGGTCAGGATACTTTCCTCCTTTTCGGAAAAAAGGATAATCTCGACATCCCCCTCAATTTCGGCAAAGCAAGCCAGCCGAATCCCCGCGGCAACCTCCTCCGCGGAAAGAAAGGCTCTTTCCTCCTCACTCATTGAGGAGAGGGCACCGCGTGCCGTCACCTTGCATTTCCCGCAGGTATGGCTTCCGCCGCAGGGCATGGAAATCGCCGCCCCACAATCATGCAAAGCGGTGGCAATCGTGACTACCTCATGATATTCCCGTCGTATACTCCGACCGTTCCCTTTTATGCTTACCGAACTCATCATCCGCCACAGCTCCTTTTCGGATGTTATCAAAAAAGCGATATGCGCCGTAACCGCAAAGCTACAGAGCACCGCTTCGGAACAAGCTA
>CAZFQM010000253.1:1349-2934 GCA_964520995.1 uncultured Oscillospiraceae bacterium | reverse complement strand
ATTACAAAGCTGTGCTTTGTAATCGGTGGTTTTTTCACGGAAACGAAAATTGAAAAGCGGATTAAGGCTCTTCTGTCGGCGATTTCGTCACCTCATCAAGGACATCTTCTACATCCTTGGTTGTGGTCAGCTGAATGTTGCGATTGACCTTTGCGTCATAGGTCTGCCCCTTTACAACTTCCTTTAAATCGACCCCTGTCATCTCTTTGACCGATTCGAAAAGTCCGGTCATAACCGAAGTAACGTTTCCGGCGATCCCCGCTACTCCCGAGCTTCCCTCGCCGTTTCCGCCCTCCAGGACAACTACCTTTTCAATCTGTGACAACGGCTGTGCAACCTTTTCCGCAATTGCCGGCAGAACCTCTATCATCATGTTCGCCATAGCCGCATTGTTATACTTCGCATAGGCTTCTGCTTTCTTTTCCATGGCTTCCGCCTCTGCCAAGCCCTTTAAGCGAATGACCTCTGCCTCCGCCATACCGGTCTGCTTGATTACCTCAGCCGCAGCGATACCCTCTTTGCGCTTAGCCTCGGCGTTTGCCTCCGCTTCGGCAATCTTTCGATACTTTTCGGCTTCCGCATCGGCAATTTCCTTTTCCTTGTCTGCCAAAGCCGGCTCAACTACCGTTTCTCTCAGCTCCGCTTTCTTCCGCTCAGCCTTTTTCTGCGCAAGCTCAATATTTTTTAGCTCCTTTGCAATCTCAATCTGTACCTTTTCCGCCTCAACCTCTTTTAAGCGCTGCTGACGAAGCACCTCCGCATCCATTTCGGCAGAGGTCACGTCCTTTAAGGTGATATTTTGCTGAATGGAGTAAGAAGCGTCGGCAATTGCCTTGGATTGATCCTGTTCCCGACGATACTCCGCCTCTTGTACCGCTTTATTTTTCTGAGCAGCTGCGATTTCGGTTTCCGCCTTGAGACGAGCGGCTTCTCCCTCACGCATTGCGATGGAGGTCTGAACCTTTGCTTCCTTTTGCGCATTTGCCGTAGCAATCTCGGCATCCTTTTTGACTTCCGCAATTTTAGCGGCACCGAGTGCCTTTAAATAGCCGTTATCGTCCTCAATATCACGAATCGTGAAGTTTTTGATTTCCAAGCCCATTTCCAATAGGTCGCTGGCAATAACCTCCTGTACATCACGAGCCACCATTTCCCTATCTTTATAAAGGTCCTCTACCGTTTGTCGGGAAACGATTTCGCGAAGCTTCCCCTCCAGCATATTGGTAGCGGTTTCCTTAATGGTCAGAACCGTTTTTTGCTCACCGCCGACATTAAACTGCTCTATCGCGGCAAAAATACAGCTTTCCTCATTCTTTACCTTGATGTTGGCAATGCCCTCGGTGCGAATCGGCACGCCCTGAGAGGTCATTGCTCCGTCTACCCGAACGGTTAACTGCATATTTTCCAAGGAAATATAGTCGATACGTTCAAATACGGGAATGACCAAGCCGCCTCCACCGGTAATGATACGTTTTCGCAAGCCGGTAACCACTGCCGCTCTGTCCTGCGGTACCTTTTTCCACATCGACAGAATCAGCGCGATAATAAACACAATCCCGACAACAATCAAAAGTACAATCCCCAC
>CAZFQM010000253.1:0-1335 GCA_964520995.1 uncultured Oscillospiraceae bacterium | reverse complement strand
GATTCCGTCAAAAAATCCATGATACTCATACTTCATCCTCCGTTTCCGATTTGGTAACCATCAATATATTACCGTCAAAGCGCTCGGCTCTAACGGATATACCCTGCTGTAAAGGCTCGAGATCGTCGGTTTTAGCGGGATAGGTAATCCTGCCCGTCTTGGTTGTAAATCCGACCGAGCCGGTTGTTCCCGGTAAAATGGTGACCAGCACTCTGCCGACCTTTCCGATTAACTCCTCACGCTTATTCGGCTCCATCTTGATTCGTTTCAGGCGGTCAATCAACAAATTTTGAACCAATAAAGAGCAAGCGTATCCAATCAGCAATGTTGCACAAAGCACAAGCCACCGATTGATATTTAACAGCAACAGCAATTTTCCCGTACCGCCGAATATCAGCAGAAAAGTGCAGATACTGGCGCCGGAAGCAGGTAGTAGCGAAACGCTGATATCACCGATGTTGATATCAAAATCCCAATCAAGTCCGTCAAAAAGGTTAAGGATATTGTCCAGCATTCCCAGAAGAACCGATATAATCGGAATAATTACGCCTGTCAGCAAGCAAACCGTAAAGATAATATCCAGCATAAGCCTCCCCGCCTTTCCGATGGAAGATAAAAACAAAACGTCAATCGTCAAAATGCCGGTCACCGTTTGGCAAACGGATGTCAAAGTATTCAAACGCATACCGCCGGCGCAACGAAACGAGCAGCGTTTCCATGAAAGAAAAGTGTAACGAGCTTTCGCTTTTTATTCAAACGCAAACTACTGGCGCAGCGAAGCGAGCAGCGTTTCAATAAAAACAAAGCGCAACGTGCTTTGTTTTTATTATAACATAAATTCAATCGGGCAGCAATATCTTTCCCATGAAAAATCAAACCTGTGCCAAAGCAGGCAGCACGCAATTATTTTTGCATTGCTTTTTCCGCATACTCCTTTAAAAGCGAAACATAAATTTTATAATTTTCCAAGCTGACATCGGGAGGCGTCTGATGATCTACCGAGGGAATATACCGTCCCGCCCTCATTGCGGGAAGCAGACGCTCGAACTCCGCCCGCATTCTCTCTTCTCCCAGGTGCATAATGGTTTTGTCATAGCCGCCAATCATCAGCCAATCCGGATACTTTTCGCGAATGCGGTTCACATCAACCCCTGCCTGCCGTTCCAAGGGCAGTACTCCCTCAATTCCCGCCTCTCGAAACCACGGAATCAGCGGTTCCACATCTCCGTCGGTATCAATAAATACTTTGGTTCCCTTTGATTTAATAAAGGGGATGACCTTTTGATAATAGGGCTTCACAAATTCATCATAGCAGGACTTGGAAAGCATCGGTCC
>CAZFQM010000252.1:0-2962 GCA_964520995.1 uncultured Oscillospiraceae bacterium | reverse complement strand
TTCCGTCATCGTATTCCGACGAAAATAAAAAAAGGAGAGTGTACTGTTATGAAAAGATTTGCGATTCACAAAAGCGGAAAATTTCGTAACAATGATTTTGACAAAGCCAGAGAAAAATATTGGCGACGGTCATTATCTCGATAAAAGAATGAATAAACGATATGATATTACGGCTTTTAATTGCTTTCGGAAAGGAAAATGAAAAATGAAAAAAGGAATTTCTATTATATTAACAGTATTGATGATTGCGGCTTTGTTTGCAGGCTGCGACAACCAAGCATCGGACAGCGGAAAATTTCAAATCGGAATCGTCCAAATCATGGAGCACGATTCCTTAAATATGATTCGTCAAGCTACAATTGATGAGCTGACCGCCCTCGGTATTGGCGACAAGGTGGAAATCGATTATAAAAACGCAAGTGGCGATCAAAATAATCTGAATACGATTTGCCAAAAATTCGCTTCCGATAAAAAGGATTTGATTGTAGCGATTGCCACCCCCTCTGCGCAGGCGGCGGTTAATGCAACCGAGGATATTCCGGTTGTCTTTTCGGCGGTAACCGACCCGGTATCTGCCGGTTTGCTTGATGATATGAATCATCCGAACGCCAATGCGACCGGTACATCCGATTATGTGGATGCCGAAAAGATTCTGGATTTGGCACTGCAGCTGACACCCGACATTAAAAAAATCGGCTTTATTTACAGCTCCAGCGAAGCAAACTCCAAGGTAGTCATCGAAAAAGCGAAGCAGTATGTTACCGCAAAGAATTTAACTTATGAGGAAATCGCGGTAACCAATTTATCGGAGGTACAGCAAGCAGGGATCTCTCTGGCAGGTAAGGTAGATGCGATGTTTGCTCCGATTGACAACACAATTGCATCGGCAATGGATGTTCTTTCCGAGGTGTGCGTGGAAAAGAAGGTGCCCTTTTACGTTTCGGCAGATACCATGGTTGCAGACGGCGGCTTTGCCACCGAAGGAATTGATTATGTCAACCTGGGAAAAGAAACCGCTGCCATCATCAAACAAATCTATGACGGAAAAAATGTTTCCGATATTCCGGTTGTCATTTTGAAGGATACCAAAACCTATGTAAACAAGACGATTGCGGGTAAAATCGGTATCACGATTCCGGATGATATTGCCGCCAAGGCGGAATTTTTCGAATAATCAAACAGAAAAAAGAAAGGCCGAAGAATAATGGGAAATTTCGGGGAAATATTACAGAACGCAACGACATTGGGATTGATATACGGCTTGATGGCACTTGGCTTGTTTATTTCGTATCGAATCCTGGATGTTGCCGATTTGACGGTAGACAGTAGCTTTACGCTGGGCGCCGCAACCTCTGCTGTTTTTACGATTAACGGTAAACCGCTGCTTGGAATATTCATGGCGATTCTTGCGGGAATGTGCGCCGGCTTGGTGACCGCATTTTTGCAAACAAAGCTGAAAATCAATCCGATTCTTGCGGGTATTCTGACCATGACGGGACTTTATTCCATCAACCTTTGGGTGATGAAAAAAACACCGAATCTGTCCTTGATGCGGATGAATACGATTTTTACCCCTCTGGAAAATCTGATAGGCAAAAAAGCGGCATACTTCTTAGTCAGCCTGTTGTTGATGATTCTGGTTTCGGTGCTGATCATTCTTTTCTTTAAAACCCCGATCGGACTCGCTATTCGCGCAACGGGAGACAACGAGGATATGGTTCGTTCTTCTTCAATCAATGTTGATATTATGAAGATGATAGCCCTTGCGCTGGCAAACGGTATTGTAGCCTTGAGTGGTGCTACATTGGCACAGTATCAGCATTCTGCCGATATCGGCATGGGAACCGGCATTGTGATTATGGGCTTGGCTTCCCTGGTAATCGGTGAGGTTGTCATCGGAAAGAAGCATTTGGTTCAGAATTTGATTGCCGTCATCGTAGGCTCCATTCTCTACCGTATTATCTTTGCATTGGTTATGGAAATCGGTATTTCCGCATCGGATATCAAGCTGATGTCTGCGCTCATTATGATTCTTTCGATATCCTATCCGGTCATTGTACAAAAAATCAAATATTTTCGTCAAAAGCATTTAGCGAAAAAAATCGATATCACCAAGCAATGCTGCGCGGGAGAGGAGGGTGACAAAGAATATGCTGGATCTCGTACAAATCACTAAAATATTTAACAAGGGTACCTTAAACGAAAAAACGGCGCTGGATAATGTCAGCCTGCATTTAAACAGCGGAGATTTTACCACGGTCATCGGAGGAAACGGCGCGGGTAAATCCACTCTTTTGAATGCGATTGCAGGTTCGTTCTTGGTAGATAACGGACGCATTTTATTGGATGAAGCCGACATCACCTTTTTACCGGAGCATAAGCGTGCCGAAAACATCGGCAGATTGTTTCAAGACCCGCTCAAGGGCACTGCCCCAAACATGACAATCGAAGAAAATATGGCTTTGGCATATGGCAGAGGACAGAAAAAATCATTCGGCATCGGGATTGGAAAAGCGCAGCGAGAGCTGTTCCGTGAAAGATTAAGTGAGCTGAATTTAGGTCTGGAGGCAGGCAGTCACCCTGCTAATGGCAACGCTCTCCACGCCGAAGCTGCTACTGCTGGATGAGCATACTGCCGCCTTGGACCCTGCAACCGCAGAGAAGGTCATTTCGCTGACAAACAGTATCGTTAATCGGGAACAAATTACCACGCTGATGATTACCCACAACATACAATCCGCGTTAAATTGCGGAAATCGTACCATCATGATGGATGAAGGGAAAATCGTGTTGGATATCAGCGGGGAAGAACGGCAAAACATGACGGTAGAATCCGTTATGGAGCTGTTTAAGCAAAAAAGTCAGAAGGCTTTGGATAACGACCGTATGCTACTGACAAAATAGAATAAAATCATTATCAGCCTCATATTCATGTAAAGAGCTTTTCTTTGCGGGAATATGA
>CAZFQM010000251.1:0-2977 GCA_964520995.1 uncultured Oscillospiraceae bacterium | reverse complement strand
AATTGCGGTATGTGACGGTATTGCAATGGGACATCAGGGCATGAAGTATTCTTTGGTTACCAGAGAGTTGATTGCTGATTCCACCGAAGCGATGGCAATTGCTCATGCCTTTGACGGCTTGGTTATGGTGCCGAACTGTGATAAAAACGTGCCCGGCTTGTTGATGGCGGCGGCACGTTTGAATATACCGTCTATCTTTGTGAGCGGCGGTCCGATGCTTGCCGGAACGGTAAACGGCAAGAAAATCAGCTATTCTACCGTATCGGAGGCGGTTAGCCGCTATAAGATCGGGGAAATCAATGATGAACAGCTGGATGAGTACGAAAACAAGGCTTGTCCCTCCTGTGGTTCCTGCTCCGGAATGTTTACGGCAAACAGCATGAACTGCCTGACCGAGGTTTTGGGCATGGGCTTGCCCGGAAACGGAACAATTCCCGCTGTTTATTCGGAGCGCCTGCGGTTGGCAAAGCACGCAGGTATGCAAATTATGCAGCTGGTTGAGAAAAACATCAAGCCGCGTGATATTATGGTAAAGGAAGCATTCCTAAATGCACTTACCATTGATATGGCGTTGGGTTGCAGTACTAACAGTATGCTCCACCTGCCTGCTATTGCGCATGAATGCAAGATCAAATTGGATATTGAGCTTGCCAATGAAATTTCCGAGAAAACACCGAATCTATGTCATTTAACACCGGCAGGAGATCACTTCATCGAAGAACTGAATGAGGCGGGTGGCATTCTTGCCGTCATGCACGAGATCAGCAAGCTTGGCATCCTCCATACCGAACCGATGACCTGCACGGGAAAAACGGTCGGCGAAAATATTGCCGGTCATGAAATTAAGAATACCGAAATCATTCGTACTGTTGAAAATCCGTACAGCAAGACCGGAGGAATTGCCGTACTCAAGGGAAATTTGGCTCCCGACGGCTGTGTGGTAAAGCGGTCTGCGGTGGCGCCCGAGATGATGAGCCATAAGGGTACTGCACGTGTTTTTGATTGCGAAGAGGATGCACTGAATGCCATTTATGACGGAAAAATTCATGCCGGTGAGGTCGTGGTAATTCGTTATGAGGGACCGAAAGGCGGACCCGGTATGCGTGAAATGCTGAATCCGACCTCCGCCATTATGGGAAGCGGTCTCGGCAACAGCGTAGCCTTGATAACCGACGGACGTTTTTCGGGTGCAACCAGAGGTGCGGCAATCGGACACGTCTCTCCGGAAGCGGCAGTCGGCGGAAATATTGCATTGGTGGAAGAGGGCGATGAGATCGAGATCGACATCCCGAAAAACACCATCAATGTTTTGGTTTCGGACGATGTGCTTGCCGAGAGAAGAAGCAAATGGCAGCCTCGTCAGCCCAGAATTACCGAGGGATATTTGTCCCGCTATGCAAAGCTTGTTACGTCGGGAAGCACCGGCGCGATATTGGAATAATAAAACGCAAACAAGAACCGCTCGAGTCAAAAGGCTCGAGCGGTTCTTATACGAAACGGATGAATTAGCTTATTATCGGAAAAGCAGAGGCGCAATAGCGCAAAAATCATCGATTCAACTGCTAGTGAATTTACAGCGTAGCTGAGAGAACGGCACCATAGTGTGCGGCAATCGCTGTAAGCTGTGGGTCGTTCGGGATATTCACGATTGCGATTCCGTTAAAATAACGGAGAGCCGTTTGCAGCGCTTCGGGATTTTCCGTGGTGATTTGAAAGGGCAATCGGCAAAGCTCCTGTAGCTCTCGGACAGCCGCTTTCATCATTTTGACTTCATCAATGCCTTCGACGGCGGTGTTAATGTTGATGACCTCGGCGCCGTCATCGACCGCATCCAATGCGATATTGATCAGCTCGGAGGTGTCATAATCCGCAAAGCATTCCGACAGCTCGGCGCTCGGTGCACCGTTGTTGGCGATAACGGTGTTCGGCGTCAGCATGATTGCTTTGGTGGGAGTACAGAGCTTTTTCACCTTTTCTGTGGCAGTGCGGCAGGGAGTAAGCGCGTTTGTTTGGCTCACTGCCTGCATAATGTAATCTGGATTCGTTCCGCAACAGCCGCCGATGATACAAGCACCTGCGATGACCGCCTCTTTTTGGCAGAGACCGAATTGCTCGGGGGTAATGTCATAGGTTGTTATTCCGTTTTCTACCTTGGGAAGTCCGGCGTTGGGCTGAAAAATGACCGGCAGGGAGGTGAGTGACAGCAAGCGCTTGAGCTGAGGAAGCATTTGTAACGGTCCGAGTGAGCAGTTTAATCCGATTGCATTGACTCCCAAGCCCTCCGCCAGAACGGCAAAGGACTCCAAATCACAGCCGGTATAGGTTCTGCCGCTTTCTTCCACCGTTAGGGTGACAAAAACGGGAAGCGCGGTGTTTTCCTTTGCCGCCAGAACAGCCGCTTTGATTTCATAAAGATCTGCCATGGTTTCAATGAGGATGAGGTCGGCGCCTGCCTTTTCTCCGGCAACGACCTCCTCTCGGAAAATGTCGTATGCCTCATCAAAGGACATTGTTCCCATCGGCTCCAGCAATTCACCGATCGGGCCGATGTCAAGTGCGACATAAGCCTTGTCCTGCGCTACCGACTTGGCAATGGCGACAGAGGCAGAGATGATTTCCTCAGGGGAATGCCCGCAGGAAGCAAGCTTATGTGCATTGGCACCGAAGGTGTTGGCAGTGATAATATCGGAGCCGGCATTGAGATAGCTTTGATGAATTTGGGTGATGATTTCGGGCTGCGTGAGAGAAAAAAGCTCGGGATTTTCTCCTGCCTTTAAGCCGTGTTTTTGCACCATGGTGCCCATCGCACCGTCAAAATAAACAATGTGTTCCTTCATGTAATCCGTAATGTTTTGCAGCATGGGATCTACCTCCGTGGTTTTGATACCGAGAAAGCCGAGAAAAATATTTTCTCGGCTTTTTGGCTGTTATTTGGAGAAAAATTCAAAAAAGGCGCGGTACGCCATATAGACATCTA
>CAZFQM010000250.1:0-2993 GCA_964520995.1 uncultured Oscillospiraceae bacterium | reverse complement strand
ATGGCTACCAAGGAAAAGATGGGAGAGACCTCTGCGAAAAAGCGTGCGATTCAATCGGTGCTTTGCGGAATGGGAATCGGATTGATCTGCGGCTTTATCGGAGCAGGCGGCGGAATGATGATGCTCTTGATTTTGACAAGCGTGATGGGATATGAGCTGAAAACGGCGGTAGGCACCAGCGTATTTATCATGACCTTTACGGCATTGACCGGTGCACTGTCCCATTTTGCCATCGGCGGAGCCCCCGACCTGTTGATTTTGGTATTGTGCGTTTTGTTTACGCTTTTGTGGGCACGCATTGCCGCGGTTTTTGCCAATAAAGCAGAACCGAAAACCCTCAACAGAGCAACGGGGATTGTGCTTGTGGTGCTGGGCATTGTTATTATGAGCTTTAAAATATTCGGCTGAAAAGGGCTTCCCGAGGGGCAAGCTTTTGTCGTATCGGATGCCGACAAAAAATCACTTTATAGCGGAGGCGGAAAAAATGAGATTTTATACGCTGGACCAGTGGATATTGTTTTTTATGTTTTATTGCCTATGCGGGTGGATTTGGGAATCCTGCTATGTATCGGTGATGGGAAGGAAATGGGTCAATCGCGGCTTTCTTCATGGACCGTTGCTACCTATTTACGGTTCGGGCGCACTGGTTATTTTGATTTCGACACTCTATGTTAAGGATAATTTATGGCTGGTTTATTTGTTCGGAATGATTGCCGCCACTGTTTTGGAGTATGTGACCGGAGCGGTCATGGAAAAGCTGTTTAAGGTGCGTTATTGGGATTATTCCAATCAGAAGCTGAATTTTAAGGGCTATATCTGCCTGACCAGCTCTCTTGCCTGGGGCGGATTTTCGGTTTTGCTGGTTCGGTTTGTGCATCCGCCGATTGAGCGGCTGATTACCGCAATACCGCTTGGCATTGCGGAGCTGCTTGCCTTTGTATTGGTAGTACTCTTTACGATTGATGCCGTACAATCTATTCGCGCGGCATTGGATTTGCGGGAAATGCTGACGAAGTTGACCGAGGAAAAAGAGGGCTTCCGCAGGCTTGTAAAGCGGGCGGAAATTGTTGCGGCATTTGGTGAGGAGGATCTGCGTAAATTTCGAGAGCGCCTGAATTCGGCTCATATTTTCCGTTTGAGTGAGAATAAAAAGAACGGTAAGGCAAAGGAACGGTTGGAAAATGCGTTTAGAGAACGAACAGCCGCCAGAATCAAGGCGCTGCAGGAGCTTTCCTATACCTTTAAAAACGCTCTTTCCGAGCATATATCGGCGGAGCGCCGTGCCGAGATTACCGAAGCACTGGAGAAAATTCGGGTGTACGAGGCACGGCTTCGTACCCGAACCGGGAAAGCATATCGGCGTGCGGCACGGATTTTGCGCAGCAATCCCTCTGCTTCCGCAAAGGATTACAGCGAAGCCTTGGAGGAATTGCGGGAGGACAGCGGCTCCGAAAAATAAAGCCTGCTCAGATGGAGCAGACTCGGTACAAAAAGCAGTTGCCCTGCTTTGCGGTTCGTTCAACCATGCCGCTGTGATACAGAACATACAGCATGACACGAGCGGTGGAGATTGCGCATTTTGCCGCTTTGGCAAAATCGGCGGAGGTAAATTGCTGTGGCAAGGAGGCGGGAATGTAGCTGAAAAGCTCCTCCTTGGAGGATAACGAAATTTCTCCGTTTATTGCGGTGGGAAGCTTGTCATAGCGGGAAGCATGGCGCTTCGGATTCTTTTCCTTGTTGTTTAAAAAGCGATATTCTTCGATTTCCAGCAAGGGAAAGCAAAACGAGAGCTTGGGGTGAAGCAGTAAATCGGGAATATGGGATAATTCACGAAAAATATCGGCGCGAGGGTCTTTGCAGGGAGCGGTACGCGACGGAAAGGAGTCCCCCGTGTCTTTGTCTATCCAAATCAGCTTGCGTTTGATTGGGACGGGATGGACTACGGTGACCGGGCAGACCTCCAGAAAAGCGTTCAACTTTCCACGCATCGAGCCGAATTGCGCGGTTTGTATTTCGATGATACCGTTTTCGCCGACGATATCTGCGACATACTTCCCGACCTTGATTTCGTGATTTTCCCGATGCGGTTCATAGTAGCATTTTAAGATTGCATGAAGCGTTTTTTCGCTCAGCGTGCCGATTCCGCCGGGAGTGGTCTGCTTTCCTAAGACAGCATCACAAGCGGCTTGGAATCTTTCTTGATCAACCATGAACAAAAGTCTCCTTTCTTAAAACGGTACTGTTTTAGGGTGCTTAATAGTTTTCCAGGCGGCGTTGCTTGCGTAAGGCGTGACGTCGCTTTCCCGCTTCAAATTCCGCACGCTCCTCTTCGGTTTCGGGAAGAATAGCGGGAACTCTTTTCGGGCGCTCTTGCTCATCTAAGGCAACCATGACGACATAGGCGCGATTGACAGCCTTTCGTTCTCCGGACAACGCTTCGACAAAGGTATCGACACGCACTTCCATGGAAGTGTTGCCGACATAGGTGATTTTTCCGATCAGTATCACGGTGCTGTTCACATAGGCAGGTGCTTTAAATTGCAGATTATCCACCGAAGCGGTGGTTACCTCCGAATTGGAATGTCGACGTGCGACCACACCGGCAACAACATCAATCCATTCCATCAACACGCCGCCGAATAATCGCTTGTATCCGTTTATATGCTGTGGCATCAGAATTTGGATTTGTTCGGTTCTGGATTCTGACACTTTTTTGGGTGCTAAAGTCTCCATAGCGGTAGGATCTCCTTTGGAAATTATATGACAGGCTGATTTCATCTGTCATGCTTTCACTTTTTAGTATAACACGATAGTCGCATTTATTCAACCAATTGCAAATGCTTCTGTGCAAAAGTGCAGGGTAATATATCGGAGTTGAATTTGTCATCGGATTCTGTTATAATAACCTTGGAACGTGACCGAAATCAAAGATTTCGAACGTTCTCAAGAACATTGAAACGCTGCTCGCTTCGCTACGCAGGTTGTTTGCGTTA
>CAZFQM010000249.1:0-3010 GCA_964520995.1 uncultured Oscillospiraceae bacterium | reverse complement strand
ATTGTAGGCAATTTCGCGCCTTTTGTCAACGGGTTTGAGGAAATTAGCAGAATAGACCAGTTAAGCAAAGTCAAGAGAAATTTCCGAAAAATGCTGGAAAGAAGAAAATGAGCATAACAAGAAAGCGCATCGGTAATCCCATGATGCGCCAAACCTATTACAAGACTGTTAGGCTACCATTTTTAAGCAGAGCATCCTTACATGAGATTCTGGAGAACGAAGCTCAAAGGGCTTTTGGTCTCGCAGGACAGCATAAATAATATTAGAAATCTTGTGCATCACGGCACAGATTGCAACGTTTGGTGCTTTGGTCTGACACTTCTTCTCGTAAAACTCTGCCAGAACCGGATTACCAACAGATCCAAAACGATTTGTATGAACGGTGTTATGAGCAATCATATACAGAACAGCACGTATATAGGGTGATCCACGTTTTTACAGTTTGTTTCTGACACTTTGTATGGTGCCAGATTGCCGCTGGGATGGATCAAGGCCAAAGTAAGCTGTCAGTTGTTTTGGCTTGCTGAATAAGGAGAAATCTCCCATTTCAGATAGAATAACGGCAGCTGAGAATATTCCAACACCAGGAATTGTTTGCAGCAGCTCCACATCCTGCGGGATGTAACCATTTTGCTTAGCCAGAGACTGAATCTGGCGATCAATCAAGGCGGCACTCTCAATCAACTGCTTTAGGATAGTTATTATTGATTGAATCAATACATGGTCGCCTGGAGCGTGCATACCAATACGGATGGCCTGGGTCGCAACTTCAACTAAACCATCGGCTTTACGTTGTCCATAGGCTTGGCTTTTATGACTTGCTTTGCGGATAATATGCGCAAGATCCGAGGGATCGGCTGAAAGGATGAGTGTTGGCGTTGGGTATTGTTCAAGAGCAGCTAAGGAACCTGCGGCTGCTGCATCACTGAATATCTTGTTAAAGCCGGGGAAGGTTTGGTCGAGTAACGCGATCAACCGGTTTTTATAGCGTGTAATATCACCCTTTAGCTCATAATGCTGTCTACAAAGCATCCGCAAACTGCGAAGTGCATCAGTAGGCACCTAGGATCGGTGGAGAATATTCATGCGATACAGCAGGGCAAGACGATAGGCGTCAACTTTATCGTTCTTAATTTTGCGTACATTGATGTTTTTGAGGGCGTTGCTTTGTAAAGGGTTTACAACAATGACATCGAATCCTGCATCCGTGAAGAACTGGAACAGGATCAGGTGGTAATGCGAAGTGGATTCCATCACAATGACCGGGGCTATACCAAAGTGGTGCTTTGCATTTTGCAATGAGGACAATGCTCGCTCCAGGCTTGTGGTGTCGTGATAGATTTTCACTCTCTCAAATACTTGATTATCCGGGGTGAGGATACACATATCGCTGAACCGCTTGCTGATATCCACACCTGCAACTGGCAATACGTTCATAAAACACGCTCCTTTTTGCGGGGATTCATTCTTTGCAAGAACCAACAGGCGCACACATGACACAGGTAAGCAGAGGAAGCTGCACCCTACCAGCCGAAACATTGATATTCTTACAGAATGAACGGACGGTCTACCCTTTGAGTAATTCCCATGGGAACCCAGCAAGCACATTTGCCACTTTCAAACCCGCATTTATATTTATGCTACAACTGGTTTTACACGGGTGCAACCCCTAGCTATCTTAACGGCATAGATAAATCCTCAACCCCTTGTGATGACAAGGCACCTTTGGTGAAGACTGTCAAAGGCTTTTTTATAGATTGACTACCATCTGATGGTATCGGCGAAGTACCTCGCATATACTCATCAAATTGTATTAATAGTCCATCTACCAGCCAGCAGTCATATAAGATCGAAGGGTGACTTTGAATCCAACGCCGCTCTAAATCGTTGGCAAAAATTACATTTTCTATTACACTAAGTGCGCCCTTTTTAAACGCAACTTCATATCCGCCAGCTGATCGAACTATGGTATAGCCTGAAAGCAGACGTTCAATATCTAGCGTAAGGCTGTTATAACCTGTGACATATGCATCGCGAACAACATAATCAAGTTTATCAACGTCAATTAAATCGCCGTTTAGAAGGCCAATGATAGAATTCTTGAAAACGATAGAAAAATTATTTTTCGAGGAGTGTGCTTTATACTTCAATCCTATTATTGCTCGCACAAACAGGTCTTTGTCGATTTGAATATGAAATCTGTTACAGAGATCTAATCCGATCAAAGAACTCATTGCTTCATGGGGCTTCCCATAGCTATCTTTGCTATTATCCAAATCCTCAAGGAAAGCGTTGCCTAAATCGTTTTCTTCAGGAGTGGTAGAGCCTGTTTCTGATTTGAAGATTTTTCTATATTCTGCACAGAAATCACAACCTTTAGTATAATACGATTCGCCTGTGTGCGAAAAAGGGGAGTGACCAACATCATGTAGCAAGCAGGCTGCATAGAAAGTATCTTTAATGATATTAACTTCATTGCCAATACTATCCCATTCTTCTTCCATGCTTCTTTTGATGTTTTCTATGAAAAACTGAAAGGATTCCACCCCTAAGTGAAACACACCAAGAGAGTGAACAAAACGGTTATGTAGGGCACTTGGGTACAAGGACTGATAACCTGTTTGCCGTATATTTCTTAGTCGCTGGAATTCCTCAGTATCAATAAGCTTTGTAAAAGGGTGGTTAATTTTAATATAACCATACATGGGATCACGAATAGTTTTATTTGAACCCATAGAAGATTCCTCCCCGCAAAACTAAACTAGCTATATTATAATCAATTTGATTTGAAGTCAAATATTGGCCAATCTTCTTGTAGCCTGTTTGTTTATATGCCATCTCCAGCACGATTTATATTATTTATTGTTCTTCCGTGAGTTATCTGAAGCGAACGCGGGGAATTCCACATATGCTTTAAGTCATTAACTCTTTTTGCTTAGATGATGACAATTCGCAATAGCGTGTGACACATACAGCGAAGAGTGGTTCTTTTCTCAAAAAGTCAAAAAGC
>CAZFQM010000248.1:0-3013 GCA_964520995.1 uncultured Oscillospiraceae bacterium | reverse complement strand
GGGACAAGGCTTGCGACATCACGGTGGAGCTTCCGCGAAATCTCATTCCGGAGTTATCTGTGAAAATACAAGCGGGAGAGTTGTTTATTGATGAAATAGAAACAAAGTCATTGTCCATTGACGGCGATATTGCCGAGATAGAAATCAACGATATCGGTACCGCCGAATTGCAGAACATTTCGGTTCACAGCAACGTCGGGAATATCGTTGCCTATTTAAGCAATTTGCCGGAAAAAACACATACCGATTTTTCTGCGGCTTTGAATATCGGCAGCATTGACCTGCACCTGCAAACGCGGGAGGAAAGGGGCTATTCCGCGCAATGCGACTATACCCTCGGTGCCTTGACAGTGCAAAATAAGAAAAATCGCGGCTTTGGAGAAAGCCAAACGCTGGAAAGCTCCGCCGAGCGGTTTGCAAGCTATCAAATCAAAGTGGATATCGGAGAAATCAAGCTGTTTGAAAATCAAGTATTATCTTAGCTGGATGATTATATATATTCGTTTATCAATTTGTAAACATATTTTATTACGGTTGAATTTATTTTTCGGTGATGTTATAATCAAATTAAAGGCATTTTGCCTTTAATTTGATTGAACACTGTTCGCTTCGCTGCGCAAGTAGTATGTGTTTGAATCAAGGGGCGGAATAAGGTTGATTATTATGAATGAGAAAATCAGATTGGATATAACAGAAAAAGAGGTGTGCGGATTTTATGGCGAATTTTGAGGGTGAGAGTTGTGCAAAGTGCGGAAAGGCTTTTCAACCCAATGACGATATTGTTGTTTGCCCCGATTGCGGCGCACCGTATCATCGCGATTGTATTCGGGAAATTAAGGAATGTGTATATCATGCACAGCATGGTACCGACCAAGCATACAAGCCTAAGGCGGAACGCGAACGGGAACGTGTGGAAAAGGAACGTCAAAAGGTGGATGGCAGGGGAGAGCTTCGTTGTTCCCGCTGTGGCACCATGAATCCGATTGACGGATTGTTTTGTGAGGTTTGCGGTACGCCGCTGAAAAAGCAGGTCGATGCGCAGCATGAAAATCAGGGGCAGGCGGATCCATGGCAGAACTACGGTCCAAACGGACAGCCGTATCACAGTATTCCCTACAATCCGTTTACTACGCCGTTCGGCGGCTTGAATCCCGATGAGGAAATCGAGGGGATCCCCGTCAAAGATTTGGCGATTTATTTGGGACAGAATTCCCATTATTTCCTGCCGCGATTTAAACAGATGCAGGAGAAAAACAGCAATACCTGGAACTGGGCAGCTTGCTTATTTGAGCAATATTATTTACTGTTTCGGAGAATCAACTGGTTGGGCATTTTGATGTTTGTTGCCTCCTTATTGATATCCGTTCCGAGCCTATGCTCTTATTATGATGCATTTCGGCAGATGTATTCTCCCGATGCACAGCCGATTTTTAACAGCAATACCCTGTTGTTTGCTTCATCGGTATTCAGCTTTATCAGTGTCGGCTTGCGAATCTTTATGGGAATGTTTACCAATCGCATTTACATGAATCGGGTGTTTAAGGACGTTCGCAAAATTAAACAGCAGTACGGTGAGACACCCGAGTATCATTCCATGCTGTTAAAAAACGGCTCTGTATCTATGAAGGGTGTTATCATTATTCTTTGCGCTACGATGGCAGTATCCTTTTTATCTGCCTTTTTAATGATATTTTTTATGCTGTAACTGAAACAGAAAAAATAGGAGGAAGAAGAAAATATGACGAAGATAAAAAAAGCGGTTATTCCCGCGGCGGGATTGGGTACCAGAGTACTGCCTGCATCTAAGGCAATGCCGAAAGAAATGCTGCCGATTGTTGACAAGCCGGCGATTCAATATATTGTGGAGGAAGCAGTAAAAAGCGGAATAGAGGATATTTTGATCATCACCAGCCGCGGTAAAACCACCGTTGAGGATCATTTTGACCGTTCTCCCGAATTGGAAAGCAGATTGCTTGCAAGCGGGAAAACAGAGGTGTATGAGCAGCTGGTGAACATCTCCAAGCTTGCCAATATCAGCTATATTCGTCAAAAGGAAACCAAAGGATTGGGGCATGCTATCCTTTGTGCAAAAACTTTCGTCGGCAATGACCCCTTTGCGGTATTGTACGGCGATGATGTGATTATCGGGGATAAGCCTGTTTGTGGGCAATTATGCGAGGCGTATCAAAAGTACGGACTCGGTGTGGTTGGCATCAAGGAGGTCAGCTTGGAGGCAATCCAACGGTATTCTTCGATGAAAACCGAGCATTTGCAGGATAATATGTTCCGTATTTCCGACATGGTGGAGAAGCCGAAGCCGGAGGAAGTCTTTTCTTTATATTCTATCTTGGGAAGATGTGTATTGCCGCCGGAGATTTTTGCTATTCTGGAGGATACCAAGCCGGGCGCAGGAGGAGAAATTCAGTTGACTGATGCCATGAAGAAGTTGGCACAGGTTCGCGGCATGATCGGCGTGGATTTTGTCGGAAAACGGTACGATATGGGAAATAAACTCGGCATCTTGCAGGCAATCGTCGAGGTGGGCTTGAATCATGCCGAGGTTGGCGAGGAATTCCGAAGCTATCTGAAATCGATTGCAGGCAATTTGTAAACCGAAACAGATTTTATTTTCATCACGAAAGGGTTTGAAGCATAAAAATGAGTAAGCTTAAAATTACAGTGGACAGCACCTGCGATTTATCTCCCGAATTATTGGAAAAATATCAAATATCGGTGTGCCCGCTTTATGTTGTCAAGGACGGCGTCTCTTTGAAAGATGGGGTGGAAATCACGCCGAAAGATATCTATGACTATGTTGACAAAACCGGTAACGTTACCACCACTGCCGCGGTATCGGTTTCCGATTATATTGATTTCTTTAAGCCGTTTGTCGATGAGGGCTATGAGGTTGTTCACATCAATATCAGCTCCGGCTTTTCCAGCTGCTATCAAAACGCTTGTTTGGCGGCGGAGGAGCTGGGAAATGTCTATCCGGTGGATTCCCGAAATCTTT
>CAZFQM010000247.1:0-3018 GCA_964520995.1 uncultured Oscillospiraceae bacterium | reverse complement strand
CAAGGCTGAAACATACCGCTCGATACATTCCTCCTGTGCCAAACGGCGAGACAGCACGGCAAGCTCCTTTCCCTTTTCGTCAACCCTCATTCCCATCACCTTAAAGCAAACCGGCTTATTCACTCTGGATATGATGGCAATATCTCTGACCGTCCCCTCGGCAATGCCGACAGCCCCCTCACTACGGTAAATGATTCCTCGCATACAACCCAAATCGACGATCAAATTATGCTCATTATCGCAGACAATTGCCAGTGCCTCCAAAATTTTCCCGTCCGCAATACAGCCGCGTATCGCAGAGCTGCTTTTCAAGCACCTTTTATTTTCCTCTGTTCCGATTAACATTCCCTCCGGATGATACAATGACATTTTATAACCTCCATTTTATACTGCCGCCTCTCCGCAACGTATCCTCGGATATGTCTTATGTGGTATTACTCCTGAACAACCGAAGTGCGACAGCATTTTTCCCATTCTCTAAACTATATGCGGAGGTTGCTTTTTATATTCTGATATTCCGTCAAGCTTCAAGCAAATTATCGCTTTTGGCAGCCACAATCGGATTTTCTTCGTTCCTTTTGCACGACTCTCGGTTATTCCGACAAAAATTATCCGACACAGTATGGACATCAATCGTTTTTGCCGATTTTTTCAGCCGACAGATAATTTATTTGCCTTTTTACGGTAAATAGTGGTATAATAGTCTCAGAAGCTGTCACCGACAGCTTCTGAGACGGATAAGTTGCAACTGTCGGTCGAATACGACGACCGTCTGCCGCCGTGCGCGGCACCGTTTCAACTTACCGCTTTTTCCGTTATAACAGCTGCAATTCTGTCACCGACAGCTTCTGAGACGGAGACGACCGCTACTGAAGATTTATATAAAACGAAAGACAGGAGGAATTCTTTTGGATGTTCAGGTAGGCGATATTCTGCAAATGAAAAAAAGTCACCCCTGCGGCGAATACCAATTTCTCGTCTTACGCGTAGGTATGGATTTTAAAATAAAATGTGTCAAATGCGGCAGACAAGTAATGCTTCCCCGCACCAAGGTCGAAAAAAACATCAAAAAAATCATCCGCGATTAGCCTTTCGAGGCTATCACTGTTCTCTATTTAATCAACTTAACGCCGACATTACGTTCGGATAAAAATGCGGCTGCACCCGTATAACAGCCGTTACAAGATATCTAAAAACAATGCACAAGGATGGAAAAGCAATATGTTCGATAAATTGAAAAATGCAGAAATCAAATTTGAAGAAATCAACCAAAAGTTAATGGATCCCGACATAATCAGCGACAATGAGCAATATAAAAATTTAATGAAGGAATACAAGACACTCTCCCCGTTGATTGAAAAATATCGGGAATATGTCAAGGCGCAAAACAACTTTCAAGAAGCCAAGGAGCTACTGGATAACGGCGGCTTAGACAAGGATTTCAAAGAGGTTGTACAAGAAGAATATGAGGAAAGCAAAAGCAAAATGGAAAAGCTGACCGACGAAATCCGTATTCTGCTTCTTCCCACCGACCCGAATGACGAGAAAAACGTCATTGTGGAAATTCGCGGCGGTGCAGGCGGTGAGGAAGCTGCTCTGTTTGCCAACAGCCTCTTTCGGATGTACTCCATGTATGCGGAATCCAAGGGGTGGAAAACCGAGACTCTCAACCTGAACGCAACCGAGCTGGGCGGTATCAAGGAAATCAGCTTCAGCATTGAGGGCGAGGGCGCCTATTCCCGCTTGAAATTCGAAAGCGGTGTACACCGTGTACAGCGTGTTCCCGAAACCGAATCGAGCGGCAGAATTCATACCTCCACCGTTACTGTTGCCGTATTGCCGGAAGCGGAAGAGGTGGAATTCGAAATCAATCCGACCGACCTGCAAATTGATACCTATCGTTCCGGCGGCGCGGGCGGTCAGCACGTTAACAAAACCGAATCCGCAATTCGTATCACGCACCTACCTACCGGCGTGGTGGTCGAATGTCAGGATGAGCGCAGCCAGTATAAAAACAAGGACAAAGCAATGAAGATTCTCCGTTCCCGCTTATATGAAGCAAAAATGCGGGAGCACAATGAAAAAATCGCATCCGAGCGTAAATCCCAGGTCGGTACCGGTGACCGCTCCGAACGGATTCGTACCTACAATTTTCCACAAGGTCGCTTAACCGACCACCGCATCGGATTGACCTTATATCGTTTGGAGGAAAACCTCAACGGCAATTTGGATGAGCTGATTGATGCACTGGTGACCGCAGATCAAGCCGCAAAGCTGTCTGCGGAGGAATAAGCTTTATCCCCGCATTCATCCATTTTTGAGAAAGGATAGTCTTATCTCATGGCGATTCATACTCTTATCGTTCCGCCTGACACAGAACAAATCAACCAAGCGGCTTCACTGCTTCAAGCAGGTGAGGTGGTCGGCATTCCCACCGAAACCGTTTACGGTTTAGCCGCCAATGCCTATAATCCCGATGCCATTAAAAAAATATTTCTCGCCAAGGGGCGCCCGCAGGACAATCCTCTGATTGTCCATATCGACAGCCCGGAGAGGCTTCCCGAGCTGGTTACAGAGCTGCCGGGCACGGCACAAAGGCTTGCCGAAAAATTTTGGCCCGGTCCTCTGACGATGATATTGCCCAAATCCGAGCGGGTTCCGACCGAAACCACCGGAGGATTGGACACCGTTGCAATTCGTATGCCCTCCCACCCGGTTGCCCGCCAAATGATCCATGCCTGCGGATTTCCGCTTGCCGCACCCTCTGCCAATCTATCCGGTAGCCCTAGTCCTACTACCGCGGCACACGTTTTCAAGGACATGGACGGACGGATTCCGATGATTGTTGACGGAGGCGAATGTGAAATCGGAGTGGAATCCACCGTAATATCGGTTTATTCGGATCGTGTCCGACTCCTGCGCCCCGGCGGAATCACAGTTTCCATGCTCCGCTCCTGCGTTGACAATGTCGAAATCGACAGCGGCGTGCTTCATATGATCGCAAACAACGTGAAGGTC
>CAZFQM010000246.1:0-3023 GCA_964520995.1 uncultured Oscillospiraceae bacterium | reverse complement strand
TTCAATCGCCGTATAGCTGTCGGCTTGCGTCTGCGCAATCAGCACATCATCGACATAAACAAGCATTTGAGTCGGTGAGGTGACAATTTTGAAGCGATAGTCGGTTGCCGCTTGAATCTCCTTGATGCCGTAGCTGTTTGCATCTGCCATATCATTGCCCGAATATTCGATCGCCAAACGAATCTGATTCAAGCCGAACCATGCCGCCATCCATTGCCCGCCTGCCGTATTATCATTGGGGTTTGATACACGAATCGGCATTCTCAGATGAATGGAATCCGCTTCTTTGATGTTCAAGGTAAAGGTGTATTCGTAAATGCCTTTTTTCTCCATTGCTGCGTTGGTAAAGGTAATGGCATGGTCACCCGCTTCTTTTACCGTAATGGAATTGGTGCCCGCATCTACCGTATATTTTTCGGCACCCCAATTTACGGCGACATTCTGCAGCAAATTGACTGCCTCGGTTTTTTGCTCGGTCAGCGAAACGTTTTTCAAGGTGTATTGCTTCAAGTTCCAGCCGCCGAAGCCGATTGTGCCGTTTTCTACCTTATTGGTATAGGCTCTCTCCACAATCTTGGCATCGTTAACGTAGACCGTCGCTTTTAACGGCTCGGTTACAATCTTCACCCGATAATCGGTATTCGCCGCAAACTCCAAGGTTCCCGCAACACCGCCTACATTAGACCAATAATCCTCTGCCAGACGAACCTGCTTCTCGGCAAACCAAAGATTCATCCATTGTCCATCGGTAAAGCCGGTGGCGGATTTTCGGATAGGTAATCTGATTTGTCCTGTAGAAACGTCGCTGAAATTGAGTGTAAATTCATACACGTAGGTTTTGTCCTTACCCAAGGTAATTCCGGTGTAGGTCGGGTGATGGTCACCTGCTCCCGCCGTATCGCTCACCGTAATGGTGTTGGTGGCTTCGTCCACCGAATATGCTACATCCACCTTATCTGCCAGGGTCTCCAACAGATTGCTGCTACTCGCGGAAAAAACACTGAAAACGCTGAAGGTTCCGACAAACAATGCCATTGCTACCAGCATTGCAAGCCATTTTTGATGTTTTGCTCTTGTTTGCCTTCTTTTTCCTCCTAACATAAATGATGTTGAAAAGCTATGTTTATTCGATATATAAACCAACAAAGCCCCCTTTCCGACTATATACCGCAGAAATTGTTATGATAAGGTCGGTATTTCAACTTTAACAGCCTACCAACTCATAGCCTCTTTCAGATATTCCACCAGTTGCTCCGCCAATTGCCGATGTCCGTAAACCGACGGATGTCCGTCCGACCCGAAAGCCCCATTGGTATCCTCGATGACTCCGAAAAACTGTCCGATGTTTTGATCCTTATATTGCTTTTGGCGAGTTTCGACCACCCGTGTCAGCAGGTTAAGCGGCTTGTCGGTTCCGCCACAGGTTGTACAGACAATATATGCTTTCGGATATTTCCGTCGAATTTTCGCAACAAAATCCAGGTATGCTTTATAATAATCGGTATCGCTCACATTCATCGCATAGTCATTGGTTCCCAGGTTGATAATGACCACGTCGGGAGGCGTTTCGGCAAAGCGATAGGTCGACGATTCCTTATAAAGAGTACGGTCGAAATACTTCGGTGTCACCTCGGTAACAGAGCCCGACAAGCTGAGCTGCACGCCGTGTCCCGACAATGCAATATCGGTATACTCCGCATTCAGTGCTTTTGCCGTCAATGCGCCATAGGTCAAATCCGCATTTTCTTCCGCCAAGCGGAAGCCTGCCTCGGTGCCCTCATTGCCGTAGCCTGCCGAAATGGAATCACCGTAAATCTCAATTTTTCGTTTTTTTCTCGCAGGAGCGGGCGCCGCCTTTCCGGAGCCGTAATCAAAGCCCTCAAACTGTACCAAAGAACCGAATTGTGCTTCGGTACGCTTTGTAATCCGAACGGTATGATATCCGTTTTTCAGATCCTTTGCCAGCTGATATTTATCGGTGCCCTGCTTTATCTTTAAAACAAACGGCTCTCCGTTATCCACCGACACGTTGAAATAATCCTCATCGCCGTAGGGACCGAGCCGCACAGTGTTCAACAAAATGCCGATTTCCGTCCCCTCAAAGCCCGCTGTAATGGTACTGCCCGACCATTCAAAGCGGTATTTGCCGTTGCCTGCATCCGCAAAACGTCCGATCAGTTCAACATTGTTTTTGCTCTTCTCAGCTACCGACGCGGAGGAGGTCTCTTGTCGCACAGAGGAAGCCGCAGCCGAAGAAGCACTTTGCCCGGAGGAAACGCTTCCCTGCTCGGAAGATGTCATAACGGTCGAGCTTTCCCGTGCCGACGTTGTTTCACTCACAAAAGCGGAGGTCTCCGTACTGCTTTCGAGCATATCACTCATATCAACACTCTCCTCATAAATGAAATCGCTTGAAGCCTGCTCCAACGATACTACCGTCTTATCCCGACATCCGACGAAGCTCATCCCCAGCATAACCACAACCATACCCAAAGCAATATTACGTTTTTCCACTTTACATCCCCCTTATGTTGAAAATAATCAGTTTGCCATACCCGAAAGAGTGATGCTTTTTACTAACAGCTTTTGTCCGAAGCCGAACAACACCAAAAGCGGAATAATGATCAAAATCGCCATTGCATTACGTGTAATATTGGTTCCCAGCATATCGGCGTTTAAGCCGACACGAATATAGAAAGCCTCAATCGTATTTGCAAAAACCGGAATTTCATTAAAGTAAATGCCGGAATAGGTGGAATCCGTCCATTGCCAACAGAATGAAAACAGGAATACCGTCATCATCATTGTGCGGGCATTCGGAAGCATGACTCGGAAAAAGGTACGAATGGTACCCGCTCCGTCGATGTAGGCTGCCTCCTCCAATGCCGACGGGATAGAGTGGAAAAACTGCTGCAGCAAATAAATATACAGCCCCTCTTTAATTCCCAAGCCGGTGAATGCCAATATCAGCATCGGCCAAAAGGTATCCACTAGGTTTATCGTCAGGTTCCCGATTCCGAAAT
>CAZFQM010000245.1:0-3024 GCA_964520995.1 uncultured Oscillospiraceae bacterium | reverse complement strand
TCCAGCGCCATGCTGAATGCGGCCACGTTTTTGGTTGTAATTCCGTTGTTAATTATATATCTTTTCGCGCAGAAAAAGTTTGTGCAAGGGATTGAATCCAGCGGAATTGTAGGATAAACATATAATATTTATTAATGAAAGGCGGATTATTATGAAAAAGTCAATCAGAATTCTTTCAGGAATTATTGCACTAATGTTGACAGTAAGCTCTTTGGTTGCATGTTCTTCCAGAGGAAGAATCGTCTTCTGCAACATCGAACAACATTACTGCATCAACGGATGAAAGCAACAGCGATACAGAAAGCGATGCTGCCAGTTCGGGTACGGATGTAGCAGCAACCTCTTCTGTCAAAGAAACCGGTAGCAAAAACAGCTCGTCTTCTAAGAAAAACAATGGCAATTTGTTCGACGTAGACACCAGCAAAAAATCGGCTGATCCGTTGGAACAAGGAATTGACTTAAAAGGTTATGAATTTGTCATTATAGATTTTAATGATAATACATGGAATCGAAAAACAGGCGTCTCAAAGGGCGATGATGCACGGGTTAAGGTTTTGAATAATGTTGAGAAAAAATTGAATTGTAAGATTAAATATAAAAAATGTACTTATGGAAAATTTTATTCTACTTATCAAGCCGCTATGCTGTCCGGAGAAAAGGTGGCAGATGTGCTCTCACCGACGATGTATGAAGTAGGCGCCTTTATTTCGGGCGGATTGCTTACCGACGTTAGCAAAGTGCCGAATTTACATTTGGATAAAGAATATTGGAATCCTAACTTTATCCAGCAAACCAAGATAAAAGGTAAATCGTATACAATAAACACTTCATTGAATTCACATCTTTTTAGTTCCACCGCTATTTATTTCAATAAGTCTGTATTGAAAGATATTGGTATGAAAGATACCGATCTTTACAATATGGTGAAAAAGAAAGAATGGACCATCGACAAATTTATCGAATTGGCGAAAAAAGCGAAAAAAGATATTGACGGAACTGCCGGCTATGGTGCAAATGACCGTTATGGTTTTGCAGCTCCGAACTGGGCAAAATCGTTAGGCTTGTTTATGGGCAGCGGAATAAATATGCTGAAGGAAAACAACGGTACCGTTCAGTTTAATTTTAAACCTACAAAAACAGGAAAAGCGAATACAGAAGCGATTCAATATTTGAACAAATTAAAACAAGTTTGTGTTAACGGCGATATCTCCAATCCGGTTGCTTCCAATCAAGCATGGACTGTTGCAGTCGATCAGTTTACTTCAGATAAAGCTTTGTTTTTCTTGCAGATGGCCGGTACGGTCGCCAATCCGGAGGTTAGCTCCAAGTTTTTAAATATGAAAAGTGATTATGGTATACTGCCTGTCCCGAATGCCAAAGTAGGTGACACTTATCACAATGAGGTCGATTGGAATACATCGGCATGGATTATTCCTGTTACAAACAAAGATCTGTCTAAAACGGGTATCATCTTAGAAGCTCTTGCGTATCATTCTTACTATGATTACAGCCCTGTTTATAATACTGAATGGTGCGACAAATACCTTAGAGATGATGAGTCGGCAGAGATGCTCTCTATTATTCAAAAAACACCGATGTATGATTTGGCTTTATTGGCAGGTAATTCAGAAACCAGAATTAAGAATATTATTGATAAAATCATTGTGCCTTCAGCAGAATCAGCAGTAGGTGGCTACGATCCTGCTCAAGCAATCCCGATGTATGAGGATACCATTCGTAAAGGAATAGATGAATTTTTCAATAACTAATGTCTACGGAACAAATCAAATTAGTGATTTGTTAAAACGCAACAGAGTAAAGCGAACGCTTTACTCTGTTGTCTGCTTTAAAATGTGCCAAATCAAAATAAAGGGAGTTTTAGTATGCAGCCACGAGAAAAATTTATAAAAGCCTTGAAATGTGAACCGATTACGGGGTGTGTTCCTCATTTTGAATTGGTTTTTTTCTTGACGATGGAAGCACTGGGAAAGGTACATCCGTTGCATCGGAACTATGAGCAATGGGATCAAATGAGCACAAAAGAACAACGTGCGCAGTTAGAGGATATGGCAGATGTCTATATTCAAACTGCCGAAAAATATCATCACAGTGCGATATTTATTCATTATAATCCGGCGCGTATCGAAGAAATAGTACAAATATTAGAGGTCATACGAGAAAGAACCAGTGATAAGTATTTTTTAACGATGCATGGAGATTGTACCTTTGCCATCCCGGACGGTGATAGCATGATGGAATTTACGTCCATGTTGTATGAACAACCGGAGAAAATGAAAGCGGAAGCGGATCTGCGTTTAAGGCAAGCTATATATAATGCGGAAACTTGGGCAACCCGTTATTCGGGCTTGGTAGATGGATTTACTCTTTGCTCGGATTATTGCTTTAATACTAATCCGTTTTTTTCACCGGCTATGTTTGAAGAATATATCGCTCCGTATTTAAAACGAATTATTGACGAATATCGTTCCATGGGCTTTTATTCGATTAAACATACGGATGGTAATATTATGCCTATTCTAGATCAGATAGTAGAATGTAAACCGGATGCGCTGCATTCTTTAGATCCGCAAGGGAATGTATCTCTGGCTGAAGTGCGGAAAATAACGAAAGGGAAAATTGCATTGTGCGGTAATGTAAACTGCGGGCTACTACAGACCGGTACAGAAGAGGAATGTGTGGCAGATATTCGTCGTTCTTTGAGAGAAGGCATGCAACAGCCGGGTTACATATTTTGTACTTCGAATTGTGTTTATACCGGATTGCCACTGGAACGGTATGAATTAATGAATCGCATATGGAGAGAAGAAGGCTGCTATTGTGAACATTAAGCAGAAGCGGAATAACAGGAAAAGAAAAAAAGAATATAGTCGGCAAGTGATTGCGAGCATCGTTATCGTGGTGTTGTTCGAGCTGACACTTATGAAAGGAGCAGAATATTTTATGATGTACGATATTCCACATGATAATAAGACACAGAATCTTATTTTTAAAACCGTTGGTGGT
>CAZFQM010000244.1:0-3037 GCA_964520995.1 uncultured Oscillospiraceae bacterium | reverse complement strand
ACAAAAACCCTATTTCTCTATTAGATAAATAGGGTTTTTTGAACCAAGTATGCTTGCGACACGTGATGCTGAATACAACGCTGTTGAATGTGCTTCATCGAGGCGATTTTATGAGTAAAATAAGCTTGCTAAACTTTCAATGTATTTTACACTGCCCGCCATACGGAAACTTTACAGCGATTCCGTCGAAAAATCACTTTTTTGAAAACGCAGAAGAATTATTGAGAGAACGGAGAAAAGAACCTAAGTATAAACAACGTCTTTGAATGCAATCTGATTGGAAAGTAGAGGGAATGAACGTTGAAAAAGTGTATTTTTGTTTTTGTTTCTATTATTTTTATGCTTAATCTTTCTTCCTGCAGTAATGTTTATAAGGAAATCACCATTTCAAACATAGAACAATATGAGGAGTTATGGACACTACCGGAAAGGCGAGTCGACGAAACATCTTTGCTGTTTCCGAAAGAAATAGCCGAGGAAAAATGTGTCACATTCCATGGCAAGCATGACACCTACCGATTATTGGGAACAGGATGGCAGGTTATATTGGAAATGCAATATGACGATTCCGCTTTTATTGCCGAAACAGAACGTTTAAAGAAGCTCTGCGAGAATTCGCCCGTTTGCGGAATTTCCGAGCATTTTAACAAGCCGACATATGCCTCTGCGTGGAATTGGATTTCTTGCTTTGAATACGCTGTTGTTGATGAACAAGAAAAAACCGTTTGTTATGTCTATTTGCAGCTGATTGAGCCGGATGACCTGATTATCGATAAAAATTATCTTCCCAAAGATTATGAAATGCTATCGGATTCTTCTGAGCATTACTCTATTTACGAATAACTTCGTTGACATTCTTTGTCCTAACCGATAATATCCCTTGAATATTACTTCGCCGCACCTTGATAAAAGCTGTCAAGGGCGGCGTTTTTTTGCCTACGACCTTCAAAGCACAGCATTTTATTTTTTATCACTTGAACAATCAGCCAAAATATAGTACAATAGAAGCAATTACAAAAGAAAGGAGCGAGAAACGTGTCATGAAAAAAATCATTACCTACGGAACATTCGATTTACTACACTACGGACATATCAACTTGCTCAAACGCGCCAAACAATTGGGAGATTATTTAATCGTTGCCTTGTCAACCG
This sequence comes from uncultured Oscillospiraceae bacterium, assembly GCA_964520995.1. Classification (GTDB taxonomy): domain Bacteria; phylum Bacillota; class Clostridia; order Oscillospirales; family Ruminococcaceae; genus HGM13222. The sequence continues at coordinate 1,885 of CAZFQM010000244.1, read as the reverse complement.
ATCGCTTCAATCGGGAGGAAAAAAACAAGGAATGCTATTTTTCATATGAACGCCGAAAGGAATTGCTGGAAGCAATCCGATATGTTGACCTGGTAATTCCGGAGGACGGCTGGGACCAAAAAGCAAGCGACATCAAAGAATTTAAGGTAGATACTTTCGTAATGGGAGACGATTGGAAAGGCCATTTCGACGATTTAAAGGAGCTATGCGAGGTTGTTTATCTGGAGCGCACTCCCGAAATATCTACCACTCAAATCAAGCAGGATTTGGAGAAAAAGGAATAGCTGCCTCAAAGCGATTTCGCATTTCGCCCAAAGCAGCCTAAATAAACTTCATAATTTCGTGTTCCAAACAATAAGAAAGCGATATTGTTTTGGTTCCGAACCATTCAAATTCCACGGTGATATTGTCCTCGTCCGACATCTCTATCACCGTGCCTTTTTTATAGGTATTATGATATACCTTCTTTCCGCAGATTTCCGCTTGCGGACCTGCCTCTTCCCCCAAGATATGATATAAAAAGCGAGACGGATACGCCTTACAGCCGTTGATTTTATGTGACTCAAACAGGTAAAGACGCTTTTTGGCGCGTGTTACCGCCACATAAAAAAGCCGAACCTCCTCCTCATACGCATCACAATGATTCTCGATTTTTTCTTCGATTGCCATTGAGGACGGAAACAAACCCTCAATCAAATCCAAAATTACAACACGGTCAAACTCCAATCCCTTACCGGAATGCATTGTCGATAACGTCACCGAAGCAGACCTTTTATCGGAGTTTTGTATCATCCGCTCCAATTCCTGCAGCCGTGCAACAAAATCATCGACTCCTTGATAACCCGATGCGACCGCTTTCAAAATGTTCAGCTTTTGATGAAGATTTTCCGGAACATAACCATTTGCCGCTTGCGAATTGATATATTCGCTGTAACCCAGCCGATCCTCAATATATTGGATTGCACGCAGGGGCGGCATTTTCCACACCGCAGGAAGCTTATCACGTATCTCTCTGATTTTATAAGAAACAGAATCCTTTAATATCGACAAGGACAAAACCAAATCGAACACATTATCATATTCGGTGCAATGCGCTTCGACATATTGATATACTTTTTTGGACAAATACAGCTTATAATAAATATTTTTAAAGGCTTCCAAATCATTCGGATTTTTGGATAGTCGAAAAAACGACAGGATATCCCGCACAATAAAGTGATTAAAAAAAGAGGCTCGATGCTCTTTGACATAAAACGGTATTCCCTGCTTATCAAACAAATCAATCAATGGCAATGCGCTTTCGTTGTTACGGTAGAGCACTGCCATGGTTTCATTGGCTCCCAACTGTTGCACCAGCTTGACAATCTCCCCATACTGGTAGCTGTAATCCGGAAGCTCCATGTCATAAATACAATCAGCCGTTCGATTGGCACAGAACATATTCTTCTCATATCGCTTCTTATTTTGCTTGATAAAATGATTTGCCTTCTCGACAATTTCCCACTCCGAGCGGAAATTCTCCTCCATTTTTAAAACTTTCGCCTCGGGATAAGTCTCCGAAAAGCGAATCAACGCTTCCGGATATGCCCCGCGAAAAGAATAAATGCTCTGGTCCTCATCTCCTACCATGAACAGCGAAGTATTATCGGTTGCCAGCATTTCAATAATTTTATGCTGCAGCAAAGAGGTATCCTGCGCTTCATCCACCTGGATATATCGGTATCTCTGTCGATATTGCGCCAGGATATCCGGATATTTTTCAAAAATCTCCAGGCACAGGCTGAGCATATCATCAAAATCCATCCAAATATTTTGATTTTTAATGATCTCGTTTTTCTATTAAATCTCATCAATGTTTGACGTCTCAATTTTATGCTACTTGATT
>CAZFQM010000243.1:2035-3051 GCA_964520995.1 uncultured Oscillospiraceae bacterium | reverse complement strand
GACAAGGCTGGGACAGCTTGCGGATCGGATGAGCGTCAATATTGAGCTTCCGTCCCAAAAAAGCTTGGCACTGTTGGCTCCGAATAAGTCGAAAACGGCAATTCTGCGCCCGATGGGCTTGATTCGGGAAAAAATAACCGAAAATCGCTCGGATATGGTGCGATATCGGCATGCGCCGAAATTTGTTCCCGCAGGACAAAGCACCCAGATGATTATCGGTGCAACCGAAGAAACCGATTACAAAATCTTAACGCTTTCCGAGGCGTTGTACCGAAAATACGGCTTAAAGCGGGTGTTTTACTCTGCCTACATTCCGATTGTCAGCAATCCGCTTTTACCTGCCGTTGATACCAAACCGCCGCTTTTGCGAGAACATCGGCTGTATCAAGCGGATTGGCTGTTACGATTTTACGGCTTTACGGCAAACGAACTGCTGGACGAACAGCATCAGAATTTTAACCCGTATGTTGACCCGAAATGTAACTGGGCATTAAACCATATGGATTTATTTCCGATTGAGGTTAATCAAGCGCCCCTTGATATGCTTTTGCGGGTTCCCGGAATCGGTGTGACCGGTGCCAAGAAAATTGTTAAGGCAAGGCGAGCATCGACCCTTGATTTTGCGGGCTTAAAAAAGCTCGGCATTGTCCTCAAGCGTGCGCAGTATTTTATCACCTGCCGTGGAAAAACGGCGGAGGGACTTCGGATTACTCCCGATGCGGTGCTGCGTTCTCTGGTTTCCGACCGTTGTCGCGAAATGCTCCCGCAGCAGGGAGAACAGCTCAGCTTATATCGAAGTGAGATTACAAGGGAGGATATGGTGCAATGTCTGACCGGTCAGCTGTAGTGTATTTGTATGACGGCTCCTTTGAGGGACTTTTGTCCTGCGTTTTCGAAAGCTTTGCTCAAAAAGAAGTTCCGCTTGAAATATCGACTTCGGACCGAGCACAGACAACACTTTATCCCACCAGGACGATTATTACCGATTTGTCTGCCGCCGCGCGGGTAAAAAAGGG
>CAZFQM010000243.1:0-2025 GCA_964520995.1 uncultured Oscillospiraceae bacterium | reverse complement strand
ATACGAGCTTGTTCGCTTGGGGTATTTTACCTGTCATCCACAGAAGGAAAAGCTGATATTGGATTTTATCTGTATCGGAATGAAGCAGGGCAGGAGAGTGCTTTCCATGCTTACCGACGATACGGTTCATGCGTTGTTTCAGGCAGTAAAGCATTTAACGGGAGAGAGCCACCGGCTAAAGGGCTTTTTGCGTTTTTCTATCTATCGGCATATGATGGTGGCGGTGATTGAACCGAAAAACTTTGTTTTACCGCTTTTAGCGCCTCATTTTCGCGACCGATATGCGAATGAAGCGTTTATGATTTACGATAAGACGCATCATGCCATGCTGTTTTACAAGCCACGGGAGCTTGCGATTGTTTCGGTGGAGGATTACCGCGAGCCGGAGCCGGATGAAGAGGAGCGATTTTATCGGGAAATGTGGAAAAGCTATTATGACACCATTGCCATTGAGGGACGGTATAATCCGAAGTGTCAAAGCTCTCATATGCCGAAGAGGTATTGGTCTCATCTTGTGGAAATGATGCCCACTTCGTCCTCTGAGGTGACAGCTGCCGAGACCGCTGCGTTGCTCACCGAAAGAAAGTCACTACCGTAAGCAATCATCGCTTTGTCGCTTACAGGAAAAAGGAAGAAAGCGCCATCTCCTTGGCTTGCTTTTGATGAAGCGGTGCTTTTATTTTTTCGTAAAGCTGTTTCATTTCCTTTTTGGTAATGCATTTCATCAGAATCAGCAGAATGATATAGCAAGCCGACAGCAGAATAATTGAGAGAAGCAGCTTTAGCGGAAGCGGCAGGCTGTTCGGGATAAAACAGCAGAGCAAACCCTTGCAAAGCAATGCAGAGAGAAAAGCACCGAGGCTCGGCTTCAGAATCCAATCCGACGGTCGGAAGGAGACCGAGGTTACCTTCAGCAATCGTGCTACGCTTGACAGAGAGGTATAAATATTGCTGATATACATAATCACAAGAAAGCCGTACAAGCCACGATGTGGGACAATCATCAGAATGAGCAGGATACGCATGACCGAATCGAGGGTGTTGTATTTTAAGCTGCTCAGTTGCTCGTTGAGTCCCCGCAAAATGCCCGAAACCACAATTTCCAAATACATAAAGGGGCAGAGCGGTGCCAGTATTTCAAGCATACTGCCGACCTGCTTGCTGTGATACAATGCAATGCCGATGTCCGTCGAAAAAGCAATCAATACCGCAACAATTAAAATGGAAATAATCAAGGTGATTTTGATGACGCAGTTCAGGGTATGGTTCACGCGTTTGGTATTGTTGACCGAAACCGAGCGTGAAATTTCGGGAACCAGGCTGACCGAAAGCGAGGATAAAAATACCGACGGGAACAGGAGCAGCGGCATCACCATCCCCTTGAGCGAGCCGTAAATTTCCATTCCGCTTTTCGCATTTCCTGCGTGCTTTTTCAAGCTGTTCGGCAGCAGAATGTTCTCAATCATCCGCAATAGGGATTGCAGATAGGAGCTGAGTGCAACCGGTACTGCCATCTTTAAGATGCTTTTGCGCAATGAGCCCCTGTTTATCGCTTGATTTTGCGGTGATTTGAGCATCTCGTGGTTGCGAAGATAGGCGATATAAAGATAAAGAGTGCAGACAATTTCTCCGATTGTCATTCCGATAACCGCGGCGGCACAGGAATATTTTATTCCTTTCGGCAGCCATATTCCCATGAAAGCCGTGATGGCAAGCATTCGGGTCAGCTGCTCGGTAATCATGGCGACGGCAGGCTTGGAAACTTTGGAGATTGCCAGAAAATATCCGCGGAGACAGGCGGACAAGGACATAAATACCATGCTCGGTGCCAGAAGCTTTAAGGAAAAGGCGGCGTTGCTGTCCTTTATTAAGACTATGCTGATGACATCGGCGCCGAGATAGAAGAGAATGCCGATGAAAATGCCCAACACCGCAGAAAGGATGACGCAAAAGTGCAAAACATATTTGGCAGAGCGCTCTTCGTGGCGAGCAAGGTGAGCGGACACCAAGCTTGATACCGCGACA
>CAZFQM010000242.1:0-3096 GCA_964520995.1 uncultured Oscillospiraceae bacterium | reverse complement strand
CTTCCTTTGGTGCCTTGTAGCGTAGCGGAAAGGAATGGTCATAAAGATGAAAAGATGCTCATGTGTATTGGTATTGATAGGCTTGCTGCTCGGATTGGTCGGTTGTAGCGGAACATCGTCGAATACGGAATCCGATGTCTCTCAGACACTCGATGCTTCGGCAAGCTCTGTGGCAGCGGTAAGCAGTGAAAACGAAACCGATTTGGTCGAATCAACACAGCAGACCTCCTCAAGGGAAGAATTGATTTCAAGCAACAAAGAGTCAAAGCCGGTCTCCTCAAAGCCGATTTCTTCAAATCCGCTCTTCTCTTCCGATACCCCGACCTCCTCTGTCGGAAAGACCTCAAGTACCGCACCAAAGCCCCCTGCTCCGAAGCTGAGTGCATCAAAACAGCTGGCAGGCTTATTTGACGGAACGGTGACCGAAACGGTGGACTATTCGTTGGCAGGTGCGGGCTTCAGTATGCATTTTCCGGATATGGTATGGGTCAATGATACCATTTACGCTTACTATATCAGCTACCCGCAATCAACGGGAGGGAAAGCTGCGATTGGCTTAGCCGTATCCTATGACGGCGAGATTTTTGCGGAGGTGAATAACGCGGTAATCTGCCCGGGAAAGGATGATTGGGATTTCCGTATGGCAAGCTTCCCCGGGGTATGGTATGAGGACGGAACTTTCTATGTGGTATACGAATCCTCTCCGCGGAAGGGCGGCGCAAATATTGCGCTTGCGACTTCCACCGACGGAAAAAAGTTCACCAAGCAGGGCGTTATCCTGTATATGGATAAAACACTGAAATGGCAAAATTATAACATCGGCACCCCCGACTTGTATAAAAAGGACGGAATCTGGTATTTGACCTTCCACGGCTGCGGCAGTGAGAAAAAAGGGGATTGTCAGATAGGATTGGCTTACGGAAAGGATTTGTATCATTTGGAGATGCTTCCCGAGCCGATATTGCCCACCTCGGATAATCCGGATGACCCCGACAGCGGCACGACAGGACGTCGCGATGTGATATATGACAAGGAAAGCGGCTATTTTTACATGGTATATGAGGTAAGCACCGACCCTCTGCCGGAGGTGAGCTTTGCAGGCTCTCGCTGGGGACATATGTTTGCGCGCTCCCGTGATATGAAAACCTGGGAAAAGGCGGGACCGTGCTATTCTACCACCACCCAAGGCTTCGGCTATGACGGACCGAACTTCCTTTTATATGAGGGTCAGGCGTTTGTCTATATGCGCAACCTTTCCAACTGTACAACAAAGCTGTCTTTAACCGCGCGCTGATTTGCTGTCGGAGCGATTTGGATATAAAATACACGGTATGACCGACAAAATGGTGTAAGCAAAATCCCCACGTCATAAGATGTGGGGATTTTGCACAGCCTGTCGGAAAATGATAGTGCACGATGGAAGCGGCGACGATGTCGTTGTAAAAATTGCACTTGCACATGAGAAAACTCTTCTCCATAAGATTTGAAATCTTGTTTTCTTCAAATCAGCCAGTCTATCATTCCAATGCCCGCAAAAACAATTGTTTAATATCTTCATTTTAACAGAAAAGAGGAGCCCTGTCGACTGTTTTTCAGCCTTCGGGCTCCTTCTTTCGGTGGCTGTTCTGCTACAGCCTTTCCAATTTGCTTACTGTTTTATATATAGTATTTTAGTCTGCCGGAACATTATTATCCGAGATATTATTTCACAAATCTTTTCCGAGTGAATACAATCAAAACACCGCAAGCGGATAAGCCAAGCAACGCTGCCAACCCAGCTGCATCTGCCACACCGGTATCCGTGTTATTTTCCTTGCCTGTACTGTTTTCCTTGTCTGTATTTTGATTGGGGTCTTTGTCTTGCGTGTCGTCACTGACGGATGATTTGGCAGAAACTACCACCTCAAAAGATTTCGTGAATGCGCCGTCTTCATAGCTGAGTTCAATCTCATAAGTTCCTTCTTTTGTCGAATCAAATGCAGCATCATCGATCGAAACATCTTTGGTAACATCGGCAGTGGTTCCGTTATCATATTCAGCGGTAGCAACCAGCTTGCTCAAGTCTAATTGGTCCCCGATGACATATTCTGTTTTGACTTCGGAAATATCAAAGGTAACATCGGTCAAAGTCGGTTCAAATGTCACAATATCGTCGGCGCCGACGCTTACAACAGAGATATTGTCGAGAAGAATCGTAGTGTCCTTGGTCGGATTTACAATCAACCGCAAAGAGTTGGCGGCGGAAAACATCATATCACCGTTCAGATATAAGGAACCCGCTCCATTCAATACCGCATCGGCATATCCGAGCTTCGTGCTGCCCGCTTTGTTGCTAAACGGTAAAACCAAACGATTCCAGCCGTTATGCAGATGTTTGATCCACCATGTCATATTGTTGTCATCATTTGCGCCGACAATCACGTTGTAAAAAGCTTGTACCTGCATATCCCGAATCAAATCGCCTGCATTTTCCACATAAAGATCGAACACAAGATACGCTTCATCTGCATTTTTCAGTTGTGCCAGCTGAGTTAAATCCGGATCCAGCACAATGCTTTTCAGTTCCCCACCCTTAAATGTATAAGACAAAGAACCGGTGCCTTCTGTTTTATTCTGCGTATTGACCGTAAAGCCTTCCATGGTGCCCGCGTTGTCACAATTAAAGATTGTATTGACACGCACGTTTTCTCCGGTCGGTAAAGCAGCTTTTGACAATCCCGAAAAATCATTTTCTGTCGCGGTTTTCCCGGTGTTAATAAAGCTCATATCATCCAGATAGACAGCGTCTGCATATGCGCCGCCGGAAGCCGTCATAGAAAATTGCCGAACATGAGCAAGATCGAAGGTGTCCGGCTTGGTATTCCACTTGGTCCAGTTGCTTTCATCCTCTGCATCTTTGAAATTCAAAGTAACATAAACCCATTCTCCGTTTTGCAAGCCCAACTCTGCTGCCCATTTGTTCCAATAGAGTATCTGCGTTGTTCCTTCGTTTACGCTTTTGAACCGAAAGGCAACGCTCCAGTTGTTATCCCACTCGGCACGATCCGCTCTCATCCAGAAGCCGAAAGCCAGATCAGTAAAATTATGGTCGGATAA
>CAZFQM010000241.1:0-3116 GCA_964520995.1 uncultured Oscillospiraceae bacterium | reverse complement strand
ATAACAACTGTGGGGTTGGGTATTGATTGCTTTGTTCGAATTGGCTGGAACAGAAAAGTGAGTCATTGATACCGGGGTGACTGCGATTGTATAAGACGGATGTGGTCGAGTAGTGAAAAAACAGGGATTTTGAAGGAAACCAATGACAGTAAGGATTAGCTATGAGTTCGGGAGCATAGAAGCATTAGCAGTATCGAAATGTTTTGCTTCAGCAAAAAAATCATTCACATCGGTCGATACGAAGACGACAGTGACTGATGCCGGAATGTTATAAATATATTGTTGAGCTAGAAGGACGGAATCGATATGGAGTCATAGCGTGACGGGGTATTTCACTCCAAGTATTTACTTGCTTACAGAAAAGACTGTGAAAAAGTATTTGCCCCAAAAGTGTCTAAAAAATATAAAGGAAAACTAAAGAAATGGATAAATTGGGTCAATTAAGTTGGAATGATGTGCTGTATGAGCAGGGAACAGAAGAGCGAATGATTTTCCCCTATAACCGGGACAATCTTAAAGGTGCGTCCTATGACATTACGCCTACGGTCATAGCGATGTCTACAGCAACAGGGCTGTTGGAGACGGTCTACCGCGATAAAAGAGATTGTGGACAATTTTATATTTATGTGAAAGCTAAGGATACGGTTTTAGCTGTGAGTAATGAGTGCCTTGTTATCCCTCCGTATATTGCGGGATATGTCGTGTCGCGGGTTTCTAAGGTGGCGGAAGGGTTTGGTCATGTCAGTACCAGCATTGACCCGAACTGGAAGGGATCGGTTTTGATTGCGCTCAGCAACCCAACGAACAAACCGATTCGGGTGAGCGTTGGTGGACGACCCAGTGATCGAAATCCGCTTGCAACGGTAAGCTTTCATTATCTCAATACACCTTGCGACGAAAATGATCATGATAAACATCAGGGAATGCGCATGGATTTGTTGAATGCGGTACAGTATGCGAATAGAAAAGGTGTTCGTGCATGGTTTCAAAGAATATTCCATCCATACCGCAGGAAATTTACGGATGCCTTTATCAGTTATTACAAGGATTCCAATCTCAATGCTGCGCCCAAGAAGGACCTCAGGAACAAATGGATGACATTTGTGAAAGAGTTACAAGGAACGCCGACAAAACCGGAATGTGAGAGATGTCGTTTCTTTGTGGAACAAGTAAACCGAGAAAAACGGCTACCGTCTGATTTTATTGTCAACGAAGGTTTTTTTGCCAGAGTTGCACATTGGGTTCAAAGGCACAAGCAGGTCTTTAAGGCGATTGGAGTGGTTATTGTTATACTGTTGGTGCTGACAAATTGTCTACCAGATGAATGGAAGGAGAAAATGCTAGAAGTTATTAACACCGTTAAGCTTTTTGGGTGATAGGAGAGTGTAAAAATGGCGGAAGAAAAACGGGCTTCCAGTAAAAATAAGACGGCAAACCAAACACAGGAAACGCAGCTGGGTGTGAGCAAGAAGAAAGAAACTGGGGAAACACCGGATGTGGGCGCAATGCAAGAAAAGGAGACGAACCAAGAAACAGAGACAGCACGAGGAAATGGCTTGGAAAACAAAACGAATAGGCCGGATGAGGGAACAATGCTACAGCGCGGCTATATTACAGAGCGGCTTATGCAAAACGAGGAGTTTATCGTGATTGGATTGACCGGTCGGGTTGGTTCCGGGTGTTCAGAAGCTGCGAGCATCTTTGGGTCGTCCTTTGAGCAACTCAACCTGCCATCGGTATATCCCGGATATATGGGCCTTGCCAACGATGAAGAACGGGATCGACGGATACTGTTTCGTTTTGCCAATCAGCATTGGGTGAAATTTGATGTGATACAGGTTCGGACGGTTATCGTCTCTTTCCTGCTGCCGCATTTTACTAAATTTTGCAATGAAGTATCGAGCTTGCTGAATATCCAAGACAAAGAGAAAAAAGGACAATCTTCACAGACCGCATCAAACGCAAGCAACGCAGGAACTAACAATGACAACTCTTCACAGGTTGGATCAAACGCAAGCGATGGAGGGACGGCGAGTGAAAATCTTCTCTTCAAGACCATAATAGAGAAAACAAAAACAAAACTTGCTGCTCGTGTTTGCACAAGTAATGTCGGGGTCGGGAGTCATAATTCTCCGCTGGAGAAAATCAAAGACAAACTAGGCAGGGATAAAGAACTTCATTATGATAAAATAAGCGAAACTTTGAACAACTGGCCAGGACTAATTGAGATGTTGGCGCAGAATATTGATAGTGCACTGTCACAGGCTGTCAATGTCGAGCTGGGGCAGGATATCAACATTACACGGGATGATCCAATGGCAAACAATCCTTCTCAAAACGGTCTCGAGGCCTTAAAGGAATGGTTTAGAGAGGCGTATAAAACTGCAGAAGCGCCCGAACGATATGAAAAACGGACGGAGACACTCAAGTGGATTGATGAACTCTTAGAGCAACTGGCATCGGAGGTGGCAAAGAAATGGTGGTGCACCTTTGTCACACTATCTACCAAAGGTGAAACTGAGGACAAGCAGTTATTGCAAGCCGCGATTTTAGGAAAAATAGGAGGGTATTTAGCGGAGCAGAAGAAACCGGAGGAAACCGATTTTTCAAGATATGTGTTGGTGCATAATATTCTGCCGGCTCTGAGCGATGCCGTTCACGAGGAAATTCGTAGCCGAAATGCCAAGGCTTTTACGGAGTTGTTTCAGAAATATGGAAACTGCATCCGTAGAAATGGCTCTTTAGATGATGTGCTGGCAAAAGAACAAGAGCGTAAGGCGGAAACCAAGGTGAAAGCAGCAGAACGCGTCAGCGCGGAGGGTAACGATGCAACGAGGGGCGATGACACGGAAGGAGACGGCGAAACGCGGGATTCTGATGCAGTAGAAGGCGGCAAGGAAAAAGAAGTTACAAAAGAGAACCGGGAATACAACACCTTCGCAATGCCGAGACGGATAAACCAATTCATAAAGACGATCCGACATCCCTTTGATCGCAGCTTCGCGCGCCCGACAAGGATCGTTATCGACTCCATAAAAAATGCGTTTGAGGCAACCTATCTGAGGGAGCGATACTCCGCCTTTTATCTATTTGCTATTTCTGCAGACGAAAATGTC
>CAZFQM010000240.1:0-3143 GCA_964520995.1 uncultured Oscillospiraceae bacterium | reverse complement strand
GTAATGATTGTATAATTTGCACTCGGGCTTTGGGGACAGGCAGGTCCTGTAGGCTCGTTCGGAAAATGCACCGAAAGTAGTTACGGAAGCCGCCGTATAGGTGAAGCGATCGGAGCACTGCCGGTAATCGGAGCAATGGGGCTTGCGATAGGCTATACGGTTGTCATGGGCTGGATTTTCAAATACTGCTACATGGGGATAACGGGCGGATTGTACGCTATGGGAAGCGATATGGATGTAATCGTCGGAACTTTCTCAGCCGCAGCGCCGGAGGCGGATGGACTCGGAGAAGCGGTCGCAATGATGCTTGACGGCGGTATTTTCTCCGTCGGCAATAGCGGATGGCAGCTTTTCGCACTGGTCATAGCACTTGCTATTATGGCAATGGGAATCAGCGGCGGAATCGAAAAAGCAAACAAGCTGATGATGCCTGCACTTTTCGTACTGTTTGTGATATTGGCTGTATACATTGCCTTTCTTCCGGGAGCGGGAGACGGCTACAAATATATCTTGACCTTGAATCCAAAGGGACTTTTAAATGTCGAGCTTTGGGTGTTTGCATTCGGACAAGCATTCTTTTCGCTTTCGGTTGCAGGAAACGGTTCGGTTATATACGGCTCCTATCTGGATAAGAAAGAGGACTTACCGGGTGCAGCCAGAAATGTAGCGATTTTCGATACTCTTGCGGCATCGCTTGCGGCTCTGGTAATTTTGCCTGCGATGGGCGTTGGCGGAGTGACACCGGATACGGCAGGCCCGGGACTGATGTTCATATATCTGGTAAATGTGCTGAACGGTATGGCAGGCGGCAGAGTGGTCGGTATGATTTTCTTCATCTGCGTGCTCTTTGCCGGTGCTACCTCCATAGTCAATCTGTATGAGGTTCCCGTGGCATTTATGCAGGAAAAGCTTCGGCTCAAGCGCATACCGGCGGTGCTGCTCATCGGTGCCCTGGGTGCGATCGTTTCACTTCTGATTCAGCCGTGGACCTCGCAATGGATGGATGTCGTTTCGATATACATTTGTCCGCTTGGTGCACTGCTTGCCGGAATTATGTTCTTCTGGGTGCTTAAAAAGGAAACTGCACTTGCGGCGGTCAGCGAGGGAAGCAAAAAACCAATCGGCAGGTACTTCCATCCGCTCGGAAAATATGTATATTGTGCCTGCGCCCTCGGTGCACTGATTGCCGGTGCATGGTACGGCGGAATCGGCTAAAAAAGAAAACAGATAAAAGAAAAAACAAGGTATCAAGGCTCGAAACAGCGGGCTTTGGTACCTTTTCTATATACAATGCTTGCAAGAGCAGCGACTGAAATTTATCAACATTACACAGCAGCTCTTGATTTTTTCAAACTTTATTGTAAAACATTTTACAAATAAGTTTGCAAAAAGGGATTGGTATACAGGAGGTGCGTATTGGAGGAATATCGTTTTGCGGAGGACATAGAAAGCGTGAAGCTTGCAAGAAAACAATCGGATTGAAAACGGAAAATCTCTCGGATTAGAGTTGTAAAATTTCTCGGATTGATATACAATAATCTCGGAGGACAGGTAATATGGATAAGCAAAAATATATGAGTCGAATCATTGATGCTAAAATTGAAGAGTATCTAAAAGTATTCGGGGCAGTTTGCGTGGAAGGTCCGAAATGGTGCGGCAAAACATGGACATCTTCATATCACAGCAGAAGTGAGATTTTCATAGGGGATCCGGCCGGGAATTTTCAAAACAGACAATTAGCCGAGCTTTCTCCGGATTTGGTGTTACAGGGTGAAAGCCCACGCTTAATTGATGAATGGCAAGAGGTGCCGCCTATATGGGATGCAGTAAGGCATAAGGTTGATCAAAGCGGAGAAAAAGGGCAGTTTATATTAACGGGCTCAGCAACTCCAAATCATAAAGGTATTATGCACAGCGGTGCCGGACGTATTGCAAAATTAAGAATGAGACCTATGTCGTTGTATGAGTCCGGTGATTCTACCGGAGAGGTTTCTTTGGAGAGCTTGTGTCACGGAAAGTTCAATTCTGTGCTGACCGGCGAAGTGGATTTAAAACATTTAACAGAGCTTATTGTAAGGGGCGGTTGGCCGGGAAGCTTGCATCTGCCCGCAGAACAAGCAGCATTGCTCCCTGCTGAATATTTGCGTGCGGTTATAGATGACGATGTTTACCGAATTGACGGAATTAAGAGAAATTTGAGCAAAATGCGGCTGTTACTTCGCTCGTTGGCGAGGAATGAAAGTACTACAGCAAGCAACAAAAAATTAAAAAATGATATTAAAGATGTTGACGATGAAGATGTGGATGTTGAAACGGTCAAGGAGTATCTGAACATATTTGACAGATTGTTTATTACAGACAATCAAGCACCGTTTTCGGTCGGAGTGCGTTCGTCTGTGCGCGTGAAGCAAGCGGTTAAGAGACATTTGGCGGATCCGTCCTTAGCGTGTTCGCTGCTGAATATAACGGCGGAAGGCTTGATTGGTGATTTGGAGACCTTGGGATTTTTGTTCGAGGCACTTTGCGAGCGAGATATGAAAATTTATGCGGAGGCATTCGGCGGTAAATTGTATCATTATCAAGATTACCAAGGACGGGAAATAGATGCGGTCGTTGAGCTGGCAGACGGCAGATGGTGCGCATTTGAGATAAAGCTGGGTGCAAACCAAATAGATGCGGCAGCACAGAATCTTTTGCAAATTCGGAAGGAAATCGAAAAAGATACGAAAGGAAAGGCACCTGAGGTTCTCTGCGTAGTATGTGGAATGACGAATGCAGCATATGAGCGTAATGACGGGGTGTTTGTGGTTCCGATTACAGCCTTGAAAAATTAATCATAAGTCGTTTGATTGAACGACACGAAAAACCTGTCCTTTTAAGAGCGTTGACATAAGAAAACAAGCAAGAACCCAGTAATATCAACGTTTTTAAGGGCAGCGGGCAAACAGGTTAGCTCAAGAATTGAATAACCAAGCGACAAAAGGGATGTTACCGCAATGCCGATCACAAGGAACAGTGCCGGATGGATCGTTGTGAAAGCGTTGCAGCATACTCCGGCGGCAATGCCAAGAGCAATGCTGTCAAATAAAATGATGTGTCCGAAAAACAAACCCACTGCCGAGCAAATCAGCCCGATAACAAGC
>CAZFQM010000239.1:0-3153 GCA_964520995.1 uncultured Oscillospiraceae bacterium | reverse complement strand
GGCTTGCTTTTGTGCGCCTTTTTTCGGAATGGGGCTTTTACAATGTTTCAACCTTTTTCCTCCTAATTGTCTTATAAAATATCATTTACCGCTCCGCACAAGCACAACTCGAATGAGAACAACAGAGCGGATTTTGCAACTTGGGAAATGCAACATGATGTTCACTTAACATATGAAACTCACTTTATTTCTTTAAGTATAATATATTCACGTTAACTTGTCAATATAGTTTACTTTGTTAAGTTGATTTGCTTTTGAAAAATTTCCCAAGATTATTTTTCGACGGTATCGGAAAGGATAAAAGCGAATTACTTTACCTTTTAACCGAAAGGATGGAAAAGCTTTGAAAAGAAAAAAGAGAATTGATGCCATCATTGCCGTTTTGCTGTTGATTTCCCTTACGCTCAACGGATATGCGGCATATTACGAATGGCCGAATATCGGATTGGAAACCTCAAGCTCACAAACCATACTCTACGGCGCCAAAAAGGACGAAGCGGTCTGCTTTAACAGCGCCGACCTGGAATTCAAGCTGGGATTGCAAGAGGGGGAACTTATCGGCATTACGTTGCTTTCTCTGCCGAATGCCGAAGAGGGCAGGCTCATGCTCGGAAAGAGGGCTGTCAAGCTTAATGAGCGTATCTCCCGCGCCGAAATCAACGAGCTTGCCTTTATCCCGTCAAAGGATGCCGCCACCGCCGAATTCACCCTGCTTCCCGAGGCGGCTGACAGCATCAAAACTACCCTATCCATCAATCTGTACAATAAAGACAACCTGGCGCCGATTGTGAAAAGCAAGACTTTCTCCACCGTCGAGAATATGCCGATTTGCGGCACGCTGTCGGTATATGACCCGGAGGAAGATGCTGTGATGATTAAGGCCCTGTCCACACCGAGCAAGGGAGCGCTCCGATTTAGCGGTACTACCTTTACCTACGAACCCTATCCGAACCTCAGCGGAGCTGACTCGGTGCAGTTCGTCTGCATAGATAGGCAGGGCAACTACAGTCAAAAGGGACGCATCACGTTTCAGATTGAAAAAAATCGCTCCGCATTTTCTTATGCCGATATGCAAGTAAATCCCTCTCATTCCCGCGACGTTAAGCTCCACGAAAAGGAGATTTTGAGCGGTGAAAAAGTGGGCAATGCCTATTTCTTTCATCCCGATGAGCAGGTAAAGGGCGGGGTGTTTCTTGTCGGCTTGCTTGCGGCGTTGGACTTGGAAAACCGATTGGAAAGCTGTGTGAACTGCGGGCTGCAAAATGACAGCGAAATTCCGCTGTATTTAAAGCCCTATCTCAAGCTGGCTATCGACCGAAAAATCATTACCGAAAAGCTGTTTGACACCGAACGTGTGCTGAGCCGAGCCGAGGCGGTTGTTCTGATCGACCGTGCGCTGACACTCCCCTATGTCAAAAGCGCGGCACTCCCTTATGCGGACAAAGCGGATATTCCCAAATGGGCTTCGCAATCCTATTTAAAGCTGTCTGCCTATCAAATCGTCGATTTCCATGACGGCTTGATGAAGCCGGAAGCGGCGCTGCAAAAGGATCACATGGCAGATTTGCTGTGGCAGGTTCGAAAGTATCAAGACAGCCTCCGAAAATAAAACCGATACTGTTTCCCGATATCACGCTTTTCTCTTGCAATTGCCTGCCTTTTCCGTTATAATAAAAGTCAGACAGCAACATGAAATCAGATAGGAAAGGAACGGCATCACCATGGAACGCAGAGACAAAATAAACTATTATTTGGATATCGCCGAAACGGTATTGGAGCGCGGAACCTGCTTGCGGCGAAATTTCGGTGCGATCATCGTCAAAAACGACCAAATTATCTCCACCGGCTATGTCGGAGCGCCGAGAGGTCGGGAAAATTGCTCCGATTTGGGCTATTGTACCCGCGAAAAGCTGAAAATTCCGCGCGGACAGCGTTATGAGCTTTGCCGCTCCGTGCACGCCGAGCAAAATGCCATTATCGCCGCACCCCGCAACGATATGATTGGCGCCACCCTTTATTTGGTAGGACGGGATGTCAATACCGGAGAGCTGGTTCCAGATGCAAGCGCCTGCTCCATGTGTAAACGGATGATCATCAATGCGGGCATCGACAAGGTCATCATCCGCAACACGCCGAGCAAATATACCGAAATCAACGTATTGGATTGGGTTCGCAACGACGAATCCCTAGAGGGCATTTTAGGCTACTGATTCCCTTTTACAAGCATGAAGAGACTGCTTTTGCGACAAATCTCAAAGCGGTCTCTTTCTTTCATGAAAAGCAATCATGTCTGCATGGATATTGCAGGCATTCAAAGGAGCACACGGGTATGAAACGGCTGATTTTTCATGTTGACGTAAACAGTGCTTTTCTTTCGTGGGAAGCCGCAAAGCGGGTTGCCGAGGGTGGCGAGGATCTACGCTTGATTCCCTCCGCAATCGGCGGCGACCGAGACAAGCGCACCGGCGTCATCTTGGCGAAATCCATCCCGGCAAAGCAGTATCAAATCAAGACCGGGGAGCCGGTGGCAATGGCGCTTCGTAAATGTCCGCAGCTTTATCTTGCCAAGCCGGATTTCCGACTCTATGAGCAATGCTCAAAGGCTTTTATGGACATCTGCCGACAATATGCTCCCGTGGTCGAAAAATACTCCATTGATGAATGCTTTCTGGATATGAGCGGTACCTCCCGCATCTATCCCGACCCCATTGCCCTGGCGCACGAAATAAAAGACACCATTCGCGACAAGCTCGGCTTTACGGTAAATATCGGCATCGGGGAAAACAAGCTGCTTGCAAAAACAGCAAGCGATTTCGAAAAACCGGACAGAGTGCATACGCTGTTTTCAAACGAAATTGCGGAAAAGCTCTGGCCGCTTCCGATCGGAGAGCTGTTTTCGGTGGGACGAGCCACGGCGGAGCGATTGGAAAAAATATCCATCAAAACCGTCGGCGCTTTGGCGAAAACCGACCTGCAATGGGTTCAAAGCATCATCGGCAAAAAAACAGGCGAACAGCTGCACCGATACGCAAACGGTATCGACAACTCCCCTGTTCTTACCGAGCCGGAGGAAGCAAAGGGATACAGCATTTCCACCACCCTCGAGGAGGATGTCAAAACCACCGAAGAGGCAAACCGCATTTTGCTGGCACT
>CAZFQM010000238.1:0-3154 GCA_964520995.1 uncultured Oscillospiraceae bacterium | reverse complement strand
TAAAATCCAGGTGAAGCCGGATCAGGTTAAGGTGCGGTTTGATACCATCGTTTCGCAGGAGTTTCCGATTACGGTGGAAACCGGAAAAATCGAAGTGGGAGAGGGCTTGATTGTCGATACTGCCTTTGCACAGCCCGAGAAAATCAAGGTGAGCGGTCCGCAGAAGGATATCGAGACGATTGCGAAATGCGTTGCGAAAACCGAGGCGGTCGGTCATATTTCGGAAACCGTGGTGAAAAAGGGCGAGATCAGCTTTTATGATAAGGATAATAAAAAGCTGGAGTTTGACCACATTTTGACCTATGAGCCGCAGACGGTGGATGTGACCATTCCGATTTTGCGCTCTAAGACAGTTCCGTTGACCTTTGAGTACACCAATGTACCCGACGGCTTCCCGATAGATTCCCTTAAATACACCATGTCGCATACCAGCCTGAAAATCACCGCACCGAACAGCAGTATTGACACCTTGGAGGAGATTTCCCTTGGTATTATCGATTTCCGTCAAATTGATGTCGGCTCGGTCTTTACCCGTGAGGTAAATTTGCTGGCGGGCTTTAAAAATGCGGACGATATTTCGGAAGTTACCATTACTTTCCCGACCGACAGCCTGGACAGCAGAGCACCCTTTACCGTTACCGATATCAAGCTTGCGAATATGCCGACGGATTATAACGTGAAACTGCTCAATACCAGAATCAATAATGTTAAGCTTGTGGGCGCAAAGGATGTTATCAAAAACATCAGTGCCGCCGATATTGTCGCTACCGTTGATTTCCGTGATGTCACCGTTACCAAGGGGGATATTTGGTGTCCGGTCAGATTTACCATACCGAACAAGGGCTTGGTATGGGTGTCCGGAGAATACCGTGTTACGGTCAGGGTGTCCGATAAATAATTTCAGTGAATAGGAGAACGTTGCAGGAGTCGGCTTGCCTCTGCTTCTGCGGCGTTTTCTTCCTGTTTACGGCAGAAAGGTCAGATAAGCGGGAGCTTTGAAAGGAATGGTAAAATGTCGATTGTGCTGTCCGGCATTCGCATCGGAATAGATGATACAGAGCAGGAAGCACTTACTCTGGCACGGCAATTGCTTCGAGTCGGAGAAAGTCAAATGATTCGGGCTGTCCCGATAAAAAAATCGTTGGATGCACGGCGCAGAGATCATATCGGTGTTGTTTACAGCGTGCGGGTTGATTTGGCGGCGGATGAACGAAAATGCGCCGAGGCTGCGGCAGGACGGCTGGGACAAAATCGCGTGAAATATGTGGAAAATCGTCCGATGGTCTTTGAAAAGGGTACCGAAAAGCCGGATTTTCCCATTGTGATTGTCGGCTTCGGTCCGGCGGGAATGTTTGCGGCATTGACTTTGGCGGAAAACGGATATCATCCGTTGGTTTTGGAGCGAGGAGCCGCGATGGAAGCCCGAGTGGAGGGTGTAGAGCGTTTTTGGAAGCAGGGAGTCTTGTCTCCCTCTGCCAATGTTCAATTCGGAGAGGGCGGTGCGGGAACCTTTTCGGACGGAAAGCTGACCACGCGAATCTCCGATTCTCGATGTGATTATGTGCTGGAAAAGCTGGTCGAATTCGGTGCACCGAAAGAAATTCTATATCAGGCAAAGCCGCATATCGGCACCGACCTTCTGCGTGATGTGGTTAAAAATTTAAGGGAGCGGATTTTACAGCTGGGCGGGGAAATACGCTTTGAGACGCAGGTTACCGATATTATCTCGAAAAACGGCAGCTTGGCGGCTGTTTCCACAACAGAGGATACCATTCGAACAGAACAGGCTGTTTTTGCAATCGGACACAGCGCCAGGGACAGCTTTGAAATGTTGTTTCAAAAGGGATTGGCAATGGAGGCAAAGCCCTTTTCGGTGGGTGCTCGTGTGGAGCATTTGCAGGAGGATATCAATAAAGGCTTATACGGTGAGTATTATTTGCATCCGAATTTACCGATTGGTGAGTATCAGCTTTCTTATCGAGAGGGAGAACGGGGCGTTTACACCTTTTGTATGTGCCCGGGCGGTTTTGTGGTTCCGTCCTGCTCGGAGGAAAATACCGTCGTGACCAACGGCATGAGTGAATTTTCGCGCAATCAAAAAAATGCCAACGCCGCATTGGTGGTTTCGGTTTCACCGCAGGATTACGGAACACATCCGTTGGACGGTGTCAAGTTTCAGCGCTTGCTGGAGCATAAGGCGTTCGAATTGGGTGGCGGAAACTATTCTGCACCTGCGCAGGATGTTGGCAGCTTTCTTGCGGAAAAAGGCGGCTTGCGGCAGGGCAGGGTGATACCGAGCTACTGCCTGGGGGTACGCGCGGCGGATTTTTCACAGCTCTATCCGAATTTTATCCGTAAAATGATGATAGACGGATTGCACCGATTTCATCGCAAATTGCCCGGTTTTGCCGCAAGGGATGCGATTTTGACAGGACCGGAGACCAGAACCTCCTCACCACTTCGTATCCTGCGTACCGAGGAATGTGAGTCGGTCAATCTGCGCGGATTTTATCCGTGCGGGGAGGGTGCCGGCTATGCGGGAGGCATTATGAGTGCAGCCGTGGATGGAATTCGGGTCGCGGAGCAGATTATGAAAAAATATGCATCGGAATAAAGTTGACATTTTGCAGAATATTGTTACAATAAAAAGAGATAGATTTGATTACAGATAGCCGGGGGCAATGAAGATGGATGAACAGATGAAAAGACGATTTGACGGAATCAGCGGAATGATTTCACATACGCCTTTATTGGAAATACAGTTTTTGTATAAAGGCGAAAAGCGGCGGATTTTTGCCAAAGCGGAAGCCTTTAATTTAACCGGGAGCATCAAGGACCGAGTGGCTTATTATATTTTGAAAAAGGCATATGAAAACGGAACAATTAAACCGGGAGATCAAATTGCAGAGGCGACCAGCGGAAATACCGGAATATCCTTTTCTGCCATGGGACGTTATCTCGGACATGACGTGATTATTTATATGCCGGATTGGATGAGCAAGGAGCGTATCAATTTGATGCGCGGCTACGGCGCAGAGGTTCGGCTGGTGTCTAAGGAGGAGGGCGGTTTTCTCGGCTCTATCGCCATGACCGAAAAGCTTGCCGAAGCAGGCGGTGTATTTTTGCCGCGGCAGTTTTCGAATGAAGATAATGC
>CAZFQM010000237.1:0-3187 GCA_964520995.1 uncultured Oscillospiraceae bacterium | reverse complement strand
GAGCTTTTTCAAAGCTCACAGCGATTTTCCGGCGATACAACTGTCAAACTCCCGCGATACTTCCATTATAATGTATTTATTGGATGATACTCTGTTGCTTAAAAAGTAAATATAGGATGAAATTGAAAGAGAAGGTACTCGTTATGATTAAATCTAATGCATGTAATTCAAGAAGCAAAGCTTCAGCGGTAATCTGTTTCATGAAGCTTTTCGTGTTGCTCTTTGGCTTTTGGATACTGATTTCAGGTGAGCTTGAAAAAAAGTTTATTTGGATGGGTCTGATTACGGCACTGATAACGGCTGTCTTATTCATGCCGATGATGTTTTTAAGGACGAAAAACGAAGAAATGGTTTTTGTTCTGAATCTCAGTCTATGTAAGCTTATTTTATACAGCATGTGGCTGATAAAGGAAATTTTCAAGTCGAGCATAGAAACCGCCATAGTTGTATTATGCAGAAAAAAAGAGCAAGAGTCACAGATAGTCTATTTCTATGCGGATTATGATAATCCGATTGCGACAGCAATTTTGGCAAATTCCATAACCTTAACACCGGGCACCATTACCTTAGCTGTAAGCGAAGACGGCATTTTCGAAGTGCATGCATTGACGAAACGTGCGGCGTATAGCCTTTTGGAGGGAAGCATGCAGCACAAGGTGGCATGGCTGTGCAAACAGGAAGATACCTATCAACCGTTCATGGAAAGAACCTTGTACTTAAATTCTATGGAAGCAGTTTCAAAAGGAGGAATCGGCAATGCATAATTTTTTTGTTTTCGCAGCGGCAGTCATGCTTTTAATGAGCATTTTCCTTTTAGCACGACTTTTCAGAGTAAAAGCACTTTCTGAAAAGTTTATCGTTGTGCTCATATCCGGCACCAACATCATTTTGTTTCTGCTATTTTGGGGATTTATTGATGGCAGGGCAGATATGTATGTAGATATTGCTTTGACTTATGCGGTATTAGGCTTTGTCAGCTCACTCATATTGGCAAAGTATTTTGAAGCAAGAGGTGAAAAACATGGAAATTAGAAATTGGGCTGCAGCCGTATGCATATGCTTGGGAATCTTCTTTGCGGTGATATCCGTGATAGGAACTTTTAAGCAACGAGATTTTTTGAATTATCTGCAGGTGGCAGGCATAGGAAGCGGAGCGGGGATTATATTTTGCTGCGGCGGATTGTTTATTTACGAGGGCTTATCCTTTACAAGCCTCAAGCTTGTGCTCGTGGCACTGTTGCTGCTGATTACTTCCCCTGTCGGTACACATGCAATTGCGAAAGCCTCATTTAAGCAGATGCAGGAGGAAATGAAAAAAACGACAGAGGAGGAAGCAAATGTCGATTCTGATATGTGAAGCACTTCTGCTGATTCTTTTAATCGGTATCAGTATTGTTATCATTCTTGAGAAAAAACTTCTTTCCGCAGTTATGGTTTACTGTGTATTCAGCTTTGCGGCGATGCTGCTCTACACAATTGTAGGTGCGGCTGATGTGGCATTTACCGAAGCTGTAATCGGCACGGTGTCCACCGTGTATTTTGTTATCGTTATAAAATCTATCCGAAAAAATCGAGAAAAAAATGGAGAAAAGTAATAAAAAAATAATTGTAGGTCTGTTGCTTGTAATTGTTCTGACGGCAGTGATTTCATTAAAAATAGGCAAAGAGCTGCCTACGATCGGTGCATGGGATACACCGGCAAACGGACAGGTTTCAGACTATTATATTGAAAATGCCGTATCAGAAACGGCTTCACCGAACCTGGTGACTGCAGTTCTGGCGGATTACAGAGGCTTTGACACAATGTTTGAAACCTGTGTTTTGTTTCTTTCCGGTATGGTGGTATGTATGACGCTGGCAGAGGAAAAACAGGTCTCGGGAAGGAAAAGTAAACAGAAAAAACGTAGCTTGTCAAATTTGCGAGAGGAAAATAAAAGCATTTTCGATTTGACGTTTCGTATTGTGATTCCGCTGCTGATTGTTTATGCGATTTATGTTCTGACACACGGAGAAGTCAGCTTGGGCGGCGGTTTTCAGGCGGGTGCGTTGCTTGCCTGTGCATATTTGCTGGATTGGATTTCACCCGGCAGCGGAATGTATTTACCGCGGCTGAGTACAGAAGTCACGATGAGACTCGGTGCGGTGGGCGTACTTATTTATGTACTGACCGGAGTATTATGTCTTGTGGGCGGCGGCAGCTTTTTGGAGTACGGAGCTCTCCCCTTTGGCTACGAAATGGAAACGGAGCTGCACAGCAACGGCATTTTTATGATAGAAGTGGGCGTGACGATTTGCGTTATGGCTGTAATCGTTCAGATTTTAGAAATCGTATTAGAGAGGACAGGCTTCGATGATTAACCAAGTGGAATACTTTCTTGCGGACAGAGGCATTTATATGTTTACGCTGATTTTGATGGTAATCGGGGTTTACGGAATGATTTTCTGCGGAAATTATATGAAAAAACTCATTTGTATGAATATTATGCAAGTTGCAATCATCTTTTTTTTCCTGACCTTCGGACAAAAGGATCAGGCAACGCTGCCGGTAATGCTCACGGGCTTGATGGGTTCAGATGCATATATTAATCCTCTGCCGCATGCGCTTATGCTGACGGCAATCGTCGTCAGCTTAGGAACTACGGGCGTAGGCTTGGCACTGCTGATGAAAATCAAGGACATATACGGAACAATAGAGGAAGATGAAATTACGGGAAAGCGAGGCGGCAAATGAAAATATTAGCTTTATTGGTTGTTTTGCTTCCGCTTTGCGGTGCGTTGCTATGCCCGATTTTCACTGCGGTTCGGGCATATGCGGGCAAAGCTGCTGTAATTATTTCGCTGCTGTTTTCTGTGATATGTGCAGTGTTGCAGCTGATACATGTGGTAAGAGACGGAAGCATACATTACTTAATCGGCGGCTGGGAAGCACCGTATGGCATCGAATTCGTAATCGACGGAATAAATGCACCGATTATATTATTGGTTACGGTGATTTCGTTTTTAACAGCACTTTACAGCAGCCCATTTGAAAGCGGTGAGGAAAGCGGACCGGTTCGAGTGTCCGCATACTATACGACAATTGCGTTTTTGGATGTGGGACTTTTGGGAATGGCGTCGACGGGAGATGCCTTTAATCTTTACGTATATATGGAAATAACGGCACTTTCCGGATATGGACTGATTGCTG
>CAZFQM010000236.1:0-3195 GCA_964520995.1 uncultured Oscillospiraceae bacterium | reverse complement strand
TTTAAAGCCGAAAATACCTCTTTTATCCTTTTAAATGCTTTAAAATTCGCTTTAGTTCTTTATTTTTTATTCGCCACCCTTTTGACTATATAAACTGTATAAAATTACTTGATTTGTATATTCGTTTTTTTATGTCAGCAATCGTTATTTTTTTAACAAAAGGGTTGACATTGTTAAAAAAATAACATATACTATTGTTAGAAAATTAACAATCTAATTTTCGGGACAACAGCTTCCACCTGTTGTCTGCTCTCTGAATCAGTTCAAAATATAAAAACATACGGGGGATTTAATGATGGAAGCAAAACAAGTAGATGTCAAAAAAATGATTGACACGTTGGCGGAAAATGCCAAAAGTGCACTGGAAGCCTATATGCAGCTTGACCAGGAGCAGGTAGACAATATCGCTCATGCAATGGCATTGGCAGGCTTGGACAACCATACTCGCCTTGCTAAGTTGGCTGTAGAGGAAACCGGAAGAGGCGTATATGAGGATAAGATTATCAAAAACCTTTTTGCAACCGAATACATCTGGCACGATATCAAAAACCAAAAAACCGTCGGCGTAATTGACGATGACGAGCTTTCCGGTATCATCCAGATTGCAGAGCCGGTCGGAATCGTGGCGGGCGTTACTCCGGTCACCAACCCGACCTCTACCACCATGTTTAAAGCAATGATTGCGGCAAAGGCCAGAAATCCGATTATCTTCGGCTTTCATCCCTCCGCACAGAAATGCTCTGTAGAGGCTGCAAGAATCGTAAGAGATGCCGCCATTGCCGCCGGTGCTCCCGAGCACTGTGTACAATGGATCGAATATCCGTCACTGGAAGCTACCAATATGCTGATGAATCACCCCGATGTTGCATTGATTTTGGCAACCGGCGGTGCTGGAATGGTTCGTGCCGCATACTCCACCGGTAAGCCCGCATTGGGTGTAGGTCCCGGAAACGTTCCTTGCTTTATTGAAAAATCCGCAAACATCGAGCAAGCTTGCAATGACATCATGCTTTCCAAAACCTTTGATAACGGCATGATCTGTGCTTCCGAGCAAGCGGTCATTGTCGAAAAGCCTCTGCAAGCCGCTTTCGAAAAATACATGAAAGCGAATAACTGCTACTTCTTAAACGAGGATGAGATTCAAAAGCTGACCGCCTATGCGTTCCCCGAGGGAAAAACCTCTGTAAATCCCGATTTGGTCGGCAAGCCCGCCAACTGGATTGCCGAGCAGGCAGGTCTGACGGTACCTGCAGATACCAAGATATTGATTGCCAAGCTAAAGGGCGTCGGAGAAAAATATCCGCTCTCCAAAGAAAAGCTCTCCCCGATTTTGGCTTACTTCATTGTAAAAGACGAAAAGGAAGGCTTTGCCCGTGCAAAAGAAATGCTGCATAACGGCGGTTTAGGTCACTCCGCTGCCATTCACTCCACTGACGATGAAATCATTTCCGCATACGGCGAAGCAATGGAAGTCGGTCGTATCATTGTCAATTCTCCCTCCTCTCAGGGCGGTATCGGTGATATCTACAACGAAAACACGCCCTCTCTGACCCTGGGCTGCGGTTCTTTCGGTAAAAACTCCACGACCTCAAACGTTTCCGCCATGAATCTGGTCAACGTAAAACGAATCGCCAAAAGGAGAATCAATATGCAATGGTTTAAGGTTCCGCCGAAAATTTACTTTGAATACAATGCGATTCAATATTTGGAAAAAATGCCCGACATCAGCCGCGCCTTTATCGTAACCGACGAAATGATGGTTAAGCTCGGCAATGTGGATAAAATCCTGCATTACTTGAGAAAACGTACCGAATATTGTCATGCCGAAATCTTTGCAGACGTAGAGCCGGATCCGTCGGTTGAGACCATTATGCGGGGCGTTGAGATGATGCGCAACTTTAAGCCCGACGTCATCATCGCCTTGGGTGGCGGCTCGGCAATGGATGCCGCTAAAGGTATGTGGCTGTTCTACGAGCATCCCGAGGCTTCCTTTGAGGGCTTGCGTCAGAAGTTCTTTGATATCCGCAAGCGCGCCTACCATTTTCCGAAGCTCGGCACCAAAGCACAGATGGTATCCATTCCGACAACCTCCGGTACCGGCTCCGAGGTAACCTCTTTCGCGGTTATCACCGACAAAAAGAAAAACATCAAATATCCGCTTGCCGATTATGAATTAACCCCCGATGTGGCAATTGTCGATCCGCAATTCGTGCTCAGCGTACCGAAATCGGTCACCGCAGACACCGGCTTGGATGTATTGACCCATGCGATTGAAGCATATGTATCGGTACTTGCCTCCGATTACACCGATGGTCTTGCTCTCCATGCAATCCGTTTGGTATTTAAGTACCTCAAGCGTGCTTATGACAACGGAAACGACCGCGAAGCACGTGAAAAAATGCACAATGCTTCCTGTATCGCCGGAATGGCGTTCACCAACGCATTCCTCGGCATCAACCACTCCTTGGCACACAAGCTGGGCAGCGCATATCACATTCCGCACGGACGCGCCAACGCAATCTTACTGCCATACGTCATCGAGTACAACGCACAGAAGCCGAAGAAATTTGCAACCTGGCCGAAATATCAGAAATTTATTGCCGATGTTCGTTATGCCGAAATTGCGGAAATGCTGGGACTCCCCTGCTCTACCACCGAAGAGGGCGTACAGAGTCTGATCAAAGCAATCCGTGAGCTGGAGGCCTCGGTCAATGAGGTTCGCAGTGTAAAAGAGTGTGGCATTGATGAAAAAGAGTATATGGACAGCTTGGATGAGCTTGCCGATGAGGCGCATGAAGATCAGTGCACCCCCGCAAACCCGCGCTATCCGTTAATCAGCGAATTAAAAGAAATCTACATCAAGGCTTACTACGGCGAATAAACGTAGCATAAACATAGGGCTGTCTCACCGAATGGTGAGACAGCCCTATGACTTTATATACCGTTCTTCTTTATCAGTTCAAGCAACAGCTTGGCTCTTTTCTCATTTCCATGCTTTCTTCCCGGTTGCTGATTCCTCTTAAAAAAGCAAAATACTGAAACAAATACACCTCTGAAGCAGTATTCTGCCTCAGAGGTGCGTTTTCGTCCGACTTTGCTCGGTCACATCGTGTTTATGTGATTAAATTTCGGGGATTTCAATCTCGATTTCATGTCCCACTGCGTTCGAGCGCACGATACCGTCGATAATCGCCT
>CAZFQM010000235.1:0-3200 GCA_964520995.1 uncultured Oscillospiraceae bacterium | reverse complement strand
TGAGCGGGAAACACTTCCGCTTAACACCCTCCTCATGTTTCATTCCGCGACCAAAACCATGCTTTATCTAAGCTCCGAAACCTCTGTCTCGGAAGCAAGTATCAAGCTACCCTACCATTGCATTTTAAAGTTCGGCAGAGCCGATGCGAATGATGTGACTTTGAAGCTTCCCTTCGTTTCCAAATCCCATTTTATCTTGAAAAACGAAGCCGGCAATGTGCGGGTGGAGGATCAAGGCAGCACCAACGGCCTCTTTTTAAACGGGAAAAGGGTCAGCATTGCCAAAATGAAGTCGGGAGACGTGCTGTCTATCTTAACGGTTCGCATCAAGCTGACCAACGGTACACTCACCTTTGAGAATGTCGGCAAGCATATCGAAATCAAAAAAACAGAAACAGAAGCTGCCGATAACGCCTCTCACGGTTCGGCGCGCTCGCTGCACTTAAAATACAGGCGCTCTCCCCGTACACAGGAGCAGCTGCCCAATCAAGATATTATCCTTGCCAACGCGCCGAGCAAGGGTCAAAAGTACGAAAAAAGCAGAGGAATGTTTGCCTCTCTTGCCGGAACCGGTGCAATGTTTGCGGCAAACATGATGACCTCGGCGGTGTCGCCTGCCTTGCTTGCCGCCAGAGCCGCCAGCTTAGTTTCTCCGATTACCAGCGTGGCGACCTCAAGCGGCTCGAACAAGAGAAGAAAGATGACGCTTGAGCAATATGAAGCCATGCGAAGAGAAAAATACGGTGCCTATATCGATGATCAAAAGGCTCGTATCGAGTCGGTGGCACAGGTGCAAAGGGAAATCATTTCCAAGGAAAATCCGACCCCGCGGGAATGCATGAATATTCTTTACGGATTGAAGCGCAGCTTATGGGAAAGAATGCCGTCCGACCGCGATTTTCTGGATGTTCGTGTCGGGATGGGGTATGAAAACCTTTGCGTTGCGGTAAAGAGCAGAGCGGACAACAACGGCTTCCAATGGGAGGATGACGAGGTTCGTGAGCTATCCGAGCAAATTGTGGAGGAAACGCGGATTGTCGACAATGTTCCCGCCAGAATTTCATTATTAAACAAAAATACAATCGGCTTTGTCGGAGACAGAAGCAAGACAATCCGATTGATTAAAAATATGCTGATTTCATTGACCACCGCCCACTGCTTTGAGGATGTCCGAATCGTCGGCATCTTTGATGAAAAGGAACGGGATAAATGGGAATCGCTCAAATGGCTTCCTCATGTTTGGGATGACAACAAACAGTTCAGAACACTTGCCTTTGACAAGGAAAACGCACACAACCTTTGTGAGATGTTCAATGATATGCTGAAAAAAAGACGGGAGGAAATGAGGGATGGCTCCTACGGAAAAAAAGCCGTTCCGCATCCGTTTTACATCTTCCTGTTCGGCTCCAAGGATATGGTCGAAAAGGAAGAAATCATGCGCAATTTATTCGTGAACGATCCGTCGATGGGCGTTACCTCGCTGTTTTTATTCGATGATATGTATCTGCTGCCGAACGATTGCCAATGCATTGTTGACCTGGACAACGGTCCTTGCGTATTTGACCGCAATGAGGCAAACAATAAATTTTACTTTACCATGGACCCGGGCACGGAGGATGTGCACTGGGATACTTTTGCGCGCAGAATGTCGGCGGTCGAGTTGGACGGTCTTTCGGCTACGGTCGGCTTGCCCAGCGGAATCACCTTCTTGCAGGGCTTCGGCGCACAGACCGTGGAACAGCTGGCAGCCTGGGACAGATGGAATGCCGCTCTTCCCTACAAAAGCTTGGCGGCGCCGATCGGCATGATGACGGGCAACAAGCTGTTTCAATTTGACATTCACGAAAAGGCACACGGCCCGCACGGTCTGGTGGCAGGCACCACCGGCTCGGGAAAAAGTGAGCTGTTGCAGACCTGGATTTTATCAATGGCTTTATGCTATCATCCGCATGATGTTTCCTTTGTGATTATCGACTACAAGGGCGGCGGCATGGCAAATCTTCTGGAGCCGCTTCCTCATGTGGTCGGCAAGATTACAAACATCGGTGCGAACATTACCCGTTCTTTGATTTCCTTGCAAAGTGAGATCAAACGGCGGTATGCTGTCTTTGATCGATACGGGGTCAATCATATCGACAAGTATCAAAAGCTGTATAAATCGGGAGAAGCCACCGAGCCGATGCCGCATTTAATCATTGTTTCGGATGAGTTCGCCGAGCTGAAAAAGGAAGAACCCGATTTCATGTCGGGGCTCATCAGTGCGGCGCGTGTCGGACGCAGTATCGGCATTCATTTGGTGCTTGCAACACAGAAGCCGGGCGGGGTAGTTGACGATCAGATTCAGAGCAACTCTCGCTTCCGCCTTTGCTTAAAGGTGCAGGATGTCAATGACAGCCGTGAGATGATCAAGCGCCCGGATGCTGCCAAGCTGACACAGGCGGGACGTTGCTATATCCGCGTCGGAGAGGATGAATATTTCGACCTGTTTCAATCCTTCTGGAGTGGTGCACCCTATTTCGGGGTAGTCAACACCGAGGAAAATGTCGGGAATCAGGTCAGAGTGGTTGATATCAACGGCAGGCGAATCAAAACCGTTTTTGACGAAAAGACACGATTTAAATCCGAGCTGGATGAGCTGACGGCGATTGTTCGCTACCTTTGCGGTGTCGCAAAGGAGCACAACGTGGAGCAATTACAGGGGCCATGGCTGCCGGAGCTTCCCGAACGGCTGTATTTAAATGATGTCAGGGAGTCGGGCGGGTTTGACGGCAATGAGTGGAGAGCGTCTCCGAAGTGGCTGACCATCCCGATTGGCAAATATGATGCGCCGAAGCAACAGCTGCAGGGAACGCAGTATATGGATTTGATGTCGGAGGGACATTACGGTATTTACGGTGCGCCCGGGACGGGAAAAACCAACCTGCTTAAAACGATTGTATTATCGCTCGGTATCCATTATTCTCCGCAGGACGTCAACCTCTATCTGCTGGATTGCGGCGGCTGGAGCTTGAGTATGTTCGGCGGAATGCCTCATGTCGGCGGAATTGCGCTGGACAGTGAAGAGGAAAAGTTCTTTAAATTCGAAAAGCTTATCATGCAGGAGCTGGAATCGCGCAAGCGAAAATTCCTGCACAATGCGGTAAGCTCCTTTAAGGCATATCGCGACTCGATTTCCGCGGATATGCCGGCAATTGTTATCG
>CAZFQM010000234.1:0-3215 GCA_964520995.1 uncultured Oscillospiraceae bacterium | reverse complement strand
TCGCTTTTTTCGGAGCACCGAAACGAAAAGGAATGATAACGGAATGCCCATTCATTTAGATCGGCGATTGCTGACGGTTGCTCAGCTGGTTCGACAGGATACCTATCTGGCAGACATCGGCACCGACCACGGATATTTGCCGATATACCTGGTACAAAGCGGCAGGATTTCCCGTGCGATTGCCGCCGACATCAACGAAAAGCCGCTTCAACAGGCGATTGCCGCCGTTGCCGCAAATGGTCTGGAACGGCAAATCAAGACGGTGCTCTCCGATGGGCTTCGGCAGGTAGATGAGCAAGTGGAAGATATTGTCATGGCGGGAATGGGCGGTGAATTGATCGGCAGTATTATTTCGGCGGCAGAGTGGCTGAAAAATCCGAACAAGCATTTGATTCTCCAGCCGATGACACAAGACGTCTATTTGCGCGAATACCTTGCGGAGCAGGGCTTTTGCGTGACAGACGAGGTGGTTGCGGAGGACAATCGGCATTTGTATGTTGTTTTTTCGGTTCGCTATACGGGACAGATTCAGAATCTCTCCTTTGCGGAAAAATATGTCGGCAAATCCATCGCTAAAACCGATATGCTGTCAAAGAAATATCTGCAAAAGAAGATCGACCGTTTAAATAAAATTGCGGACGGCTTATTGCGGTCGGGAGATGAGTCGCAAGCTGCCGAGCAACGTCGGTTGTCCGAGTTGCTGAAACAATATTTGTGAGGAGATTTACCGTGAACGTCAAAGAAATATACCATTATATCAATGAGCTTGCTCCGTTTCATCGGGCGCTCGATTACGATAATTGCGGCATTTTATTGGGAAATCCGAGCGGAGAAGTGACCAAATGCCTGATTTGCCTGGATGTTACCGAGGCGGTGGTAGAGGAGGCGGTGCGAAAAGGGGCAGAGCTTATTATTTCGCATCATCCGATTATTTTTCATCCCATGAAACGGATTTTGTCGGACAGCACGGCGGCGAAAATTTTGAAGCATGATATTTCGGTGCTGTCGGCACATACCAATCTCGATATGGCGGAGCGGGGTGTCAATGCTCAGCTTGCTTTAAAATGCGGCTTGCTTCCCGAAACACTCCGAAAAATACCGCAGGAACCCGAAAAACAGGCGGACGGTTACGGCTTGGTGGGAGAACTGCCGGAGCCGATGACGCCGACGAATTTTGCGGCGCTGGTTAAAGAAGCGCTCGGCGCAGAACGGATAAAATATACCGACGGAAAAAAAGAAATTCGTACCGTTGCGGTGAGCTGCGGTGCGGGCGGCTTTTTAATGGGTGAGGTGATAGCCGCCGAAATTGATGCGCTGGTAACGGCGGAGTTAAAGCACCATGAATTGCTGGAGGCGGTATCGGCAGGCTTGACGGCGATTGATGCGGGGCATTTCGAGACCGAGCAGATTATCAAGGAGCCGCTTTGCCGTATGCTGTCGGAGCGGTTTGAGACGGTTGCGTTTTTCTGTGCCGACACGGAAAAAAATCCGTCATGCTATCTGTAAAAACAAAAAGGAACAGCCGTGAAAAGCCGAAAGGAAGAGGATGAAGCATGGCATTAGACGGTGCTTTTTTGCACTTTATCAAAGAAGAAATCAAGGCGCATATCGGCGCACGTATCGATAAAATTCACCAGCCCTCTCGGGAGGAGATTGTGATTACTCTCCGCGGGAAAGGATATTCGGATAAGCTGTTGCTGTCTGCCGGTGCCGACAGCCCCCGTGTTCATTTTACCGAGGAAAGCTTTGAAAATCCCAAGACGCCGCCGATGTTTTGTATGCTGCTTCGGAAGCATTTGGGTTGCGGAAAATTGAATGATGTGCGCCAAGTTGGCATGGACCGCGTGCTGGAGCTGGACTTCGAGAGCATAAATGAGCTCGGTGACCGCGTGACTATGACGCTGATGGTGGAAATCATGGGGCGGCACAGCAATATTATCCTGGTTCAGCAGGACGGCAGAATCATTGATGCAATCAAGCGTATTGATGAAGAAATGTCTCGGGTGCGCCAAATTCTGCCGGGGATGGAGTATCATCGCTTGCCGCAGCAGGACAAGCTGAATCTGCTTTCGGCAAAGCGGGAAGAACTTTTTTCTCGCTTACAGGGGGGAAAGACCGAGGAGCTGTCCAAAGCGTTGGTGCGGGTGCTCCAGGGCGTTTCTCCCGTGTTGGCAAGAGAGCTTGCGGGCTATGCGACCCGCTATCGGGAAATTTCCACGGCGGAGCTTACCGAGGATATCCTTGACCGCTTGGTTTTTGCCTGCGGCAGGGTGCGGAAAATGCTGGAGGAAAATCGTCCCGAGCCGACGATTGCCTTGGAGCAAAACGGAAAGCCGAAGGAATTTTCCTTTCTGAATTTAAAGCAGTACGGGCACTATCTTGTGACACAATCGGTGGAAAGCTGCAGCCAATTGCTGGATCGGTTTTATGCCGAGCGGGACAGAATGGAGCGGATGAGACAACGCTCCAATGACCTACTGAAGCTGTTGATGACGTTATCGGAGCGCGCCGAGCGAAAAATCGCAACGCAGACCGAGGAGCTACAGGGCTGTGCGGATCGGGAACGCTTGAAAATTTACGGCGACCTCATCAACGCAAGCCTTTATCAAATCAAAAAAGGAGATACCAAGGCGGTTTTGCAAAATTATTATGCCGAAGATGCTTCTGTGGTGGAAATTCCGTTGGAGCCGGGCTTGACACCGGTGCAGAATGCGCAGAAATATTATAAGGAGTATCGGAAAGCCGCCACTGCCGAAAAGCTGTTGATCGGGTTTATCGAGCAGGCACGGGCAGAGCTGGTTTATCTGGAAAGTGTATTTGATGCGGTCTCACGCACCAATGGAGAAAGTGAGCTGCTGGAGATTCGGCAGGAGCTGGCAGAACAGGGATATTTGAAAAATTACAAGAATCGGAACAAGGTACTGCGGGCACAGCCGCCGCTTCGCTTTTTATCCTCGGACGGCTTTACGATTTTGTGCGGCAGAAACAACAAGCAAAACGACAAGCTGACCTTAAAGGATGCAAAAAACTATGATATGTGGCTTCATGTCCACAATATGCCCGGCTCTCATGTCATTATCTGTGCGCAGGGCGGGGAGATTCCGAATCGCACCATCGAAGAGGCTTGCATCATTGCCGCATATAACAGCAAGGCGCGGGATTCCGCCCAGGTTCCGGTGGATTATACCTTGATTAAGAATGTCAAAAAGCCGAAC
>CAZFQM010000233.1:0-3225 GCA_964520995.1 uncultured Oscillospiraceae bacterium | reverse complement strand
CGATGTCTATGCGTTATCTGCTGTCATCTACAAGGCGTTGACCGGCACTATGCCGCCCGAAGCAACCAGCCGTTCGGTTAACGACAATCTGGTTGCACCGCACATCTTGAATCCCTCTATTCCGAAGCATGTTTCCCGTGCCGTTATGGCGGGTTTATTGCTCTCCTCTGAGCAAAGAACGCAAACGATAACCGAATTGAAAAATCATCTGTATAATTCCGAGTCGATACCGACGGTTGTTCCCGTGGCGAAAGTCGAAAAGGCAGAGGTAACAGAGGAAGCAAACAAAAAGAAGCTGTCCAACTGGCAGATTGCGTTGCTTATCATCTCTCCGTTGTTGATTGTGCTGCTGGTGGTTTTATTGGTGCTGATACTTCCGAAAAGCAGCACGCCGAGCAAGAATACTTCCTCCGAGACAAGCTCTGTGGTGGTATCCTCAAGTGTATCGTCGCAGGTTGTTTCGGATGACAATAAGGATTTTGCCGTTCCGAACTTCGTTAACAAATCTTGGGAGAGCATTGGTAACAACGAAAGCTATACCTCCTTGTTTGAATTCCAGGTTGAGTACGCCTGGAGTGATCTGGCACCCGGATATGTTATCAGTCAGGACCCCAAAGAGGATACAGCGGTAGCGGTTAAATCTAAGGTAAAATTGGTGGTCAGCAAGGGCTCTCAATATATCAACGTGCCGGCGCATAACAATATGAGTCGTGAGGATTATGAAGCGGAGCTTCGCCGCAACGGAATCAAGTCGGGCGTTACCGATGATGTCAGCTATGTCATCGTGGAAGAAGAAAGTCCTGCGGTTACACCCGGATATGTCATTCGTACCAGCCATGATGACGGTTCCTTGGATCGGGATAAGAAAGAGGTCTTAACCGTTTATGTTTCCAAAGAGGTGATTGTTTCCTCCGAAGAAACCTCCTCCGAGGATGACACCAATTGGTGGGGATGGTAGAAAAACAGAGCACAAGGAGTAAAATCCTTGTGCTTTTTTCGTGGAATTGAAAAAAACAGTTTACTTTACAAATTTAGTGTGTTAAAATATAAAAGGATTCGATAAAGCTATCGATCTTGTTTTTTCCGAAAAGACGCACGTATTGATTTTGTGACAGATTTTGTTGCATTTTTAAGAAAGGGCGAATTTGTATTATGAACAGCAAATTGAAAAGTAAAAATTTTGAGTATCTGTTTCAGGCAATTCTTTCGTTGGAGTCGATGGAGGAATGCCAAAACTTCTTCGATGATTTGTGCACGGTACCTGAGCTGAAGGCGATGGCGCAGCGCTTGCAGGTGGCTAAAATGCTGAGTGAGCATCGTGTCTACAGTGAAATTGTCAATGAAACCGGCGCAAGCACCGCGACAATCAGCCGTGTCAATCGCTCGCTGAGCTACGGAAGCGACGGATATACTGTCGTGTTTGACAGATTGGATGCCGAAAATGAATAGCTATACGGATTTTGCGGCGGCATATGATGAATTGACCGCCAATGTCGATTATCGGCAGATTGCCGCATTTATAAGGAAAATATTGGCAGAGCATGACATCACAGAGGGGATTTTGCTAGACCTTGCCTGCGGAACGGGAAGCCTTGCCTCGCTTTTCGCCGATTACGGATATGAAGTAATCGGTGTGGACGGCTCCTTTGAAATGCTTTCGGAGGCGATGAATAAAAAAATTCTATCGGGGCAGGATATTGTGTATCTCTGTCAGGATATGCAAGACTTGGACTTGTACGGTACCGTGGATGCGGCAGTTTGCACGCTGGACAGCCTAAATCATGTGAATGACCTGACGATGCTACAGAAAATTTTGAATCGGGTCAGCTTGTTTTTAAATCCCGACGGGGTTTTTGTATTTGATGTTAATACCGTTTATAAGCATCGGCAGGTGTTGGGCAATAATACCTTCGTTTATGATTGTGAGGATGTATATTGCGTCTGGCAAAATACCTTGGAGACCGATGAGCGGGTTAAAATACATTTGGATATTTTCGAGCAGAGCGGCGATGGTTATTCCCGCAGTGAGGAAGAGTTTTGCGAAACAGCCTACAGTGATTCGGTGCTTCGAGCGATGCTGAAGCGCGCAGGGCTGATGGTTACGGCATGCTATGATGATTATACAGAGGCGCTCCCGGGCGAAAAAACGCAGCGCGTTGTTTATGTGACAAAAAAGGACAGATAGGAAAGGAATAAAAAATGGTATCTCATAAAATGGTAAGAGCAATTTCCGCCGACGGTTCGGTGATTGCGTGCGCAGTGGATTCTACTGCAATGGTCGGAGAAATTGAAAGAATACACGTTACTTCGGCGGTGGTGACGGCGGCTTTGGGACGCTTGGCTACGGCGGCCTCTATGATCGGCAGTATGCTGAAGGGGGAAAAGGACACCGTCACTCTGCGGATGAACGGCGGGGGACCGACCGGCTCGTTGATTGCCGTTGCCGACAGTGCGGGAAATGTTAAGGCGTATGTGGCAAATCCGATTGTGGAGCTTCCGTTGAATCAATACGGCAAGCTGGATGTTTCGGGAGCGGTCGGAAAAGACGGATATTTGAGTGTGATAAAGGACGTCGGACTTGATGAGCCTTCGACCGGTACGGTGGAGATTATCAGCGGGGAAATTGCCGAGGATATCACCAACTATTTTGCGGTCAGCGAGCAGACTCCGACCGTGTGCGGCTTGGGCGTGCTGGTGAACCCGAATTTGACGGTAAAGGGTGCAGGCGGATATTTAGTACAGCTATTGCCTTTTGCGGATGATTCCTGTATCGATCGCTTGGAGGAAAACCTGAAAAAAATGCCGGCTGTTTCTAAAATGTATGCGGATGGGATGACTGCCGAAGAGGTTTGTATGAAATTGTTGGACGGATTGGAACCGAATGTTCTGGATTGCTTTGACCCGACATATAAATGTGATTGCAGCGTGGAGCGCGTGGGCAAGGCTTTGATCAGCTTAGGAAGAGAAGAATTGCTGAAAATGGCAGAGGAACAGGAACAGACCGAGGTAAATTGTCATTTTTGCAATAAAAAGTATACATTTACGGCGGACGATTTGAAAAATTTGATTAAATAATGAAAATCCACTTTGCAAGCAAAAAAAATAAAAAAATGTGTTGACATTTTGCTCTCGGTAGTGTATAATATATTACGTTGCTGATTCGTCAGTAAGAACGGGAGCATAGCTCAGCTGGGAGAGCATCTGCCTTACAAGCAGAGGGTCACA
>CAZFQM010000232.1:2596-3229 GCA_964520995.1 uncultured Oscillospiraceae bacterium | reverse complement strand
TTTCGGCAGTAATTTGCCCTTTTTGAAAAGCATCCTTATAGCTGCTCATGGTTCCGAACTCATTTTTATCGGAATAATAATCCACAATAACCTGAGAACCCAACATCTCTAAGTTGGAACCGGATGCACCACCGTCCGTATTCCATTTTTCCGGATTGGAATACCATCTTATCTTTGAAATCCGATCCTCTATATAAAACTCTGATGTTGTCAGGTTAAAATACAACGCCAACTTATCATCAGAAGCAATCAGCTCCATTTTATCCGGATCCGCTCCGACGCCGGCAAGCACTTCGGCAGACGGCTCGGTCGGAGGAGTTTCACCGACCAGATATCGGCCGGTGTCCTCTACGGCTTTTCCGCAGCCGGAAGTCAAAAGCAATAGAGCGGTACAAATTGCTGCCAATCCTTGCCTTGTTTTCATAGCAATCTCCATTCCTTTTTCATTAGATTTCAGTGTTAATACAAGCGGAACGACAGTTCATCATAGCTGTTAAACAGGAAACTCAACATTTCCTGAATCAAATTGTAGAATAACAAAAGCAGGAATATCACAACAACAATGCCTATCAGAATCATGATTACAGTGACCACCGTCTTGAGAAGCGAATATTCGTGAGTTACCATGGTGCC
>CAZFQM010000232.1:0-2586 GCA_964520995.1 uncultured Oscillospiraceae bacterium | reverse complement strand
CAACATTGCACCTGTCCAGAGCACGAAAAAGGTCAGTGCCACTTGATAATAGGCGGACTCCTCCAGGCACAGCACTCTGCTGACGAGCGTCAAAGGAATCAATCCGATAACAAGCGGGGTGAAGGAATAGCAGGTGGCTATATAGATATCTTTCATATTGCCGCTGCCCTCCATCAAGGTGGTCAGACACCAGTTTACCAGTACAAACAAACAAACGGGCAATAAAACCGTGATCAAGTCGATCAATAGATTACGCTGTTGCGGATCGTAGCTGATAAAAAAGTAACCGGCATACCGTCTGTAAAAGCAATAAGAAAGCACAGCAACTGCCAAAAGTATCGTCGCGCTGAACGAATTGCCTCTTTTTTCATGCTTTAAATCCCAGAAGCCATCAAACGGATGAATGATTACGTGCAATGAGTAACGTAAGCCTTTGATAATCGGGATTTCGGAAAAACGGCTTTTCTTTTTTTCTTTTTTCTTTTTGTTATTCCGCAGCAAAAGGAAAAATAACAACGCAATGACAATGACCACAACCGCAAAAATACCCCGGAACCAATCTGCCATGACCTCTTTGCGCAGTTCGGCATACGCCTTGGAACAATATGTTTTTTCATTGGCAAGCGTCAGATATTTTACTGCGTTTTTATAATCTCGCAAACGGTAATACGATTTTCCCATTCCGACATAGGCAAGCGTCAAATTGCCGTTGAATTTGTGTACACTCTGCCATTTTTCCAGCGATTCTTGATAATGTCCCTGTGAATACGCCAGGGCGGCACTCTTGATTGCCTTTCCGTACGCTGTAGGTGCATAGACGGATAGTTTGTTCGAACCGCTGTCTAACACAACAAGCTGCTCCCCAAAGCATACGATTGCCGTCGGATTCATATTGTTGCCGTTTTCCGTGCCGGAAGTGCCAAATGCATACAGCAAATTGCCGTCATTATCATAAGCGAAAATTCTGCTGCGACGGGAATCTGCTACGTAATAACATCCCGCTTCATCTACCGCAATATCCTCAAAGGTGGAAGGATTCTTATCCGCAGCTCGAGAATCCTCGGTATCGGTGGACAATTTCCAATTGACATCCCCCAGGATCGGGATCATTCCGTATCTTCGCAGAATATCTTGTCCTGCGGAATTGATGCACATCACCGCTTTGACACTATCCTGCGCTTTGGATTGAATCGCTTGAAAAGTGTCCTGAAAGTTGTTGGCTTTAATTGTAGTATAAATAAACCCCTGTGAATCGATTTCTAAATTGGAAAATTCCGTCGGAATAAATTGCTTTAAGTATTTTGATGCGGATTTCGGCAACAACGTCTTCCAAAGCACCGTAAACATATCGTAGCTGACCTTCGGCGCGCCGACAAAATTAAAGAAGCTGCCATCTTTACCCAATTCCATCAAGCCACGATTCACGCCGCGTGCAATCACATACATTCTGCCGGCACGATTTACCCCGATTTTAATCGGCTTATAGGAATAATCTCCCAACACGTCCACTTCCGGTTGTTCGAATATGTTCAGCAGCTTACCTTCCGCATCCAATCGGACGATTCGGCTGTTTTCGGTATCGGCAACATAAATGCTTCCGTCCGGTGCAACCGTCATTCCTTCCGGAGAACGAAAAGAATCTGTTTTTCCTTGGTTGTCAAAGTTCTCTATGATTGCTTTTTTCTGAAAATCCCGATCTAAAATGACGATTTGATTTGCGCCCTTATCCAATAAGTACAATTGGTTTTGAAACACTTCCAGATCGGAATAAGCAGATTGATCTTTCATGTTGATTGCGCTGCCCTTTAATGTTTTATCGGGAACGAATGCCGCAGGAGAATAAGCCTCCGAATAATCATCCGCGTCTATTGTATAGGTGTCATAAGGAACCGAGTCTGCCGCAAAACAGGTGGTTGTCAACAACACAAGCGAGAGAGCCGCTACCGCTGCACATTTTAAAAACCGCACGCGGTATTCCCTCCTTTCTCGTACCGAAATTATTAGCTATTATCCCAATTGTTACAGCCAAACGGCTAATCCTTCATGCCGGAGGTTGCCATTGTCTGTGTGATATTGCTCTGTGTTAATATAAATACCATGATCGGCACCAAAAGCATGACAAAGTTGACGGCGCCGCCGACACCGGCACGTGCCAGCCCACCGGTCGAAAATTGGCTTAATGAATATGCAAGGGTTTTTAATTCCTCGGAATAAATTAAAACATTCTGCCCGATTCCCCAGAGATTCTGCACCGAGAAAATAATCAAGGTAAGCCACGCCGGACGAACCAGAGGCATAACGATCTTCAAAAAGATGGTCGGATCGCCTGCTCCGTCAAGCACCGCTGCTTCCAGTAAGGAATCCGGTATCATCTGCTCCATAAATTGCTTCATCAAATATAAGCCGATGGGTAAGCCGAATGCGGGAATAATGATAGCCCAATAAGTATCGACCATATGCAGGCGAGACATGACCATGTAGCTCGGGATTGCCGTAACGGTTCCGTTAAACATCAAAGCGGTGACAATAATCGAAAATATCAGCTTGCTGCCGGGAAATTTTCGCTTTGCCAACGGAAAAGCACAC
>CAZFQM010000231.1:0-3231 GCA_964520995.1 uncultured Oscillospiraceae bacterium | reverse complement strand
AGCATCATTGCTTTTTCCGGATTGGTGTTCATTAAGTCGGCATATTTGATTTCTTTCAAGCCGCCGAGCCAACCGGTGTGCCAACGATAAAATTTCTTTTGCGCTTTGTTACCGGTCAAAACCGCTTTGCCGCAGTTGATGATGATAACATGGTCTCCGCAATCGACATTGGGAGTAAAAGAGGGTTTGTGCTTGCCGCGCAGAATGTGAGCAGCCTTTGCCGCTACACGTCCGAGAGGCTTATTCTCGGCATCAAGCACATACCATTTGCGAGTGATTTCATTCGCTTTTGGCATATAAGTGGACATATCTGTCATCCTCCAAATATAATTTTCGTAATCCGCGGAACAAATCCGTTCTTCATACAACGTTTTATATTATATCGGCAGGCGAAGCTTTTGTCAAGAGGAAAAACGCCGATTTTTTAAATTACAGCCACATTTCTCTTGATTTCTCTTCTATTTACGCTAAATCTCTCTGTTTCTTAAAAACCATTTCAATTTTATTTTTTCTGTTTTTCTTCCATGAAAGCTTGAATGAACGGCGTAATTATTATATAATATTTTCAAAAGTATTATGGCGTTTATCCGACGGCGGACGGAAAAGGAGTAGGTTAACCATGCAAAAAATGTTGGGATATATGCGAAAAGCAATTCAGGAGTTTGATTTACTGCAGGACGGTGATCGGGTTGCTGTGGGCGTGTCGGGAGGAAAGGATTCGGTCGTTTTACTGCGCGGCTTGTATTTGCTCAAGCGATTTATCGGGATTGATTATGACATTACGGCAATCACGCTTGACCCCGGATTCAACGGGGTGTACGGAGATTATGATTCGATTGCCCGAATGTGCGAGGAAATGCAAATTCCCTACATTCTAAAGCGGACACAGATTGGGGAAATTGTCTTTGATGTGCGACAGGAGTCCAGCCCGTGCAGTCTTTGTGCCCGAATGAGGCGGGGAGCCTTGCATGATGCCGCAATTGAGGCGGGCTGCAATAAAATCGCACTGGGACATCATTATGATGATGCCGTCGAAACCTTTATGATGAATCTTTTCAATGAGGGGAGAATCGGTTGCTTTTCTCCGAAGAGTTATCTGTCCAGAAAAAATCTCTGGATGATTCGTCCAATGGTATTTGCGCCCGAAAAAGAGGTGCGAAAAGCGGCGGTCAAAAATAATTTACCGATTGTGAAAAGCAAATGTCCCGCAGACGGAAATACCGCAAGACAGGATATGAAGGAATTTTTACGAGCCAAGGAAAAAGAAAATGACGGGATTACCTATCGTATTTTCGGCGCTATGCGGCGAGCGGGAATCGACGGCTGGGGATATCCCGATGCGAAAAAACAGGATTGAGGAGGAATTTATCATGCTACAAGCGGCAAGAATTGTTACGACGGCGGAAATGAAGCAGGCGGAGAAAAACGCAAACGATAGCGGTGTTTCTTATCTCCGGTTAATGGAAAATGCAGGCTCGACGGCATTTCGTGTGATTCGGGAGAAGATCGGCTTGGAACACAAACGGTTTGTGATATTATGCGGAACGGGCAACAACGGCGGTGACGGATTTGTAGTGGCAAGGAAGCTGTCGGAGCAGGGCTGTACTGTTACGACGGTGATTACCGACTTACCGCGAACCGATGATGCACGTACTATGTATGACAGCTTGAACGCACTGCAAGCCGATATTTTGATGATGGGTATGGATGAGGACAGGGTCATTGCCAACTGCCTTTCAGCGTGCGATGTTATCGTGGATGCCGTGTTCGGAACCGGATTTCACGGCGCACTTCCGGAGCGGGTTGCCGAGCTGTTTCGCCTTTCCAATCGGGCAACGGCGTGCAGAGTTTCTTTAGACCTGCCGTCGGGGATAAACGGAGACAGCGGAGAAGCGGATTGTGATGCTTTTTCTCCGGATATTACGGTTGCCTTTGCGGCGATGAAAACGGCGCACATTCTGCCGCAATCCGCCGCCGCTTGCGGAGAAATTCATACGGTTCACATTGGTATAGAGGAGGCGTGCTTTGAAGATGCGGGCTTTTTACTTACCGTTTTGGATGAGAGCATTGTGGAGGAGGCGTTGCCGATTCGCAAAGCGGACAGCCACAAGGGAACTTACGGTAGATTGTTGAACATTTCGGGCAGCGGGAATATGCCGGGCGCGGCGGTGATTTCCACCTTGGCGGCATTGCGAAGCGGAGCCGGCATTGTTACGCTGGCATCGACGGATGCGGTAGTCGATATTGCGGCAGCTCACTTTTTCGAGGCTACCTTTTTACGCTGTAAGGCGGATGATGAGGGGATGCTCAGCAGGGCTTCCATGCGTGATTTGGTCGGAAATGCGGTGAAAGCTTCCGCCTGTCTAATCGGATGCGGCATGGGTGTTTCGGAGGATACCG
This sequence comes from uncultured Oscillospiraceae bacterium, assembly GCA_964520995.1. Taxonomy (GTDB): domain Bacteria; phylum Bacillota; class Clostridia; order Oscillospirales; family Ruminococcaceae; genus HGM13222. The sequence goes on along the minus strand of CAZFQM010000231.1, from coordinate 831 downwards.
CTTCAATTTTGCGCGCCGTGGTGGAAAACTGCACCTCTCCGATTATCATTGACGCGGATGGAATAAATTGCCTTAGTCGTGACATAAATATAATCAGAACAGCAAAGGCACCTGTTATTTTGACCCCGCATATCGGTGAGATGGCACGGCTGAGCAAAAGAAGCATCGCAGAAATCAAGGCGGATGCCTTTCGGATTGCCCGAGATTTTGCACGGCAATGGAATGTGATATTGGTTTTAAAGGATGCGACAACGATTGTTGCACTTCCGAACGGAGCGCTGTTTTTGAACAAAACCGGCAATCCCGGAATGGCACGGGGTGGCAGCGGAGATATGCTTGCCGGGATGATTGCATCCTTTGCGGCGCAGGGAATCGAGCCGTCGCTTGCCGCTCCCTGTGCGGTATATTTGCACGGCTTGTGCGGTGACAGAACGGCTGAAAAACGTTCTCAATACGGTATGCTCCCGGGGGATATGATTGCAGAGCTGCCTTTTTTGTTCCAATCTATGAACAGATAGGAATGGTAGGATTGCATACGGTTGCAAAAATAAATCGAAAATATGTCCTGCTTGCGGTTGTTGCCGTTGTGGTATTGCTGCTTGGCTTACTGTGGGCGTGTGTCGGCAACAGTGGAAAAACAGAGGATATCGCGCCGCTTCATTTGGAGCAGGGCTTTACCGCTAAGGCAAATATTCGTTTCGGGGAGCTTGAAGCCACCGCGGATATTAACCGCATCGGGGACGGGATTTGCAGCATTACTTTGGTTTCTCCGAAAGCGTTAAACGGGATGAGCTTTCGATATGACGGAGCGGATATCCAAATCGATTATTT
>CAZFQM010000230.1:0-3240 GCA_964520995.1 uncultured Oscillospiraceae bacterium | reverse complement strand
ACAATTTTATAATAATTAACAAATTAGTATTGAATTCCGGAAATTGATATAGTAATATTATAGTATAAACCATAATCGCTTTGAGATAGGCTTTCGGCGCTTTTCATGGCGTTTCAGATTAAGAAAGACGGAAGTCAGTTGGAGGAACAAAAATGGCAATACGTTTAAGCACGAAGCATTTGACCGGTTTTCTGGAGGAGCATGAGCTGGAGGCTTTACAGCCGCAGGTAGAAGCAGCACATCGACAATTGCATGAAAAAACGGGCTTAGGCAACGATTTTTTAGGATGGGTAGAATTGCCTACCGATTATGACAAGGAAGAATTTGAGCGAATTAAAAAAGCAGCGGCTGCGATTCGGGGAAACAGCGATGTTTTGATTGTCATCGGCATCGGCGGCTCTTATCTCGGTGCCAGAGCGGCAATTGAGCTTTTAAAGTCTCCCTATTACAACAATTTAAAGAAGGATACTCCCGAAATTTATTTTGCGGGAAACAATATCAGCCCGACCTATTTGAATGAGATTTTGTCCCTGTGTGAGGGAAAGGACGTTTCGGTCAATGTCATTTCCAAATCGGGTACTACGACAGAACCGGCATTGGCATTTCGTGTGTTTCGGGAATTGCTGGAAAAGAAATACGGAAAGGACGGCGCTAAGAAACGGATTTTCTGCACGACCGATAAACAGCGTGGCACTTTAAAAGAGCTTGCCGACCGCGAGGGATATGAAACCTTTGTGATAGCAGATGATATCGGCGGTAGATTTTCGGTGCTGACAGCGGTGGGATTGCTTCCGATTGCAGTGGCAGGCTGTGACATTGACCGTATCATGGAGGGCGCACGCACCGCACAGCAGGATTACATGGTTCCCGATATTGCTCAAAACGATTGCTATAAATATGCCGCTTTGCGGAATGCCTTAAACCGCAAGGGGAAGATGATAGAGCTGCTTGTCAGCTACGATCCCTCCTTTGCCATGATGGCAGAGTGGTTTAAGCAGCTGTTTGGCGAGAGCGAGGGAAAGGATAACAAGGGTATTTTCCCGGCATCGGTTACTTTTTCGACCGACCTGCATTCTCTCGGACAATTTATTCAGGACGGCACACGTTCCATGTTTGAGACAGTGGTTCATATCGAGAAGCCGAAAGCGGATTTCTTTATCAAATCGGATCCCGATAATTTTGACGGTTTAAACTTTTTGTCCGAGCAAAATATGTCGGTGGTAAACCAAAAAGCCTTTGAGGGTACTGTTTTGGCACATTGCGAGGGCGGAGTACCGAATATCATTTTGGACATCCCGGATACCTCGGAGTATACTTTCGGATATTTGGTGTATTTCTTTGAAAAAGCCTGTGCCATCAGCGGCTATACGCTCGGCGTCAATCCGTTCAATCAGCCCGGTGTTGAAAGCTACAAGAAAAATATGTTTGCCTTGCTGGGAAAACCCGGATATGAGGACCGAAAAGCCGAGTTAGAGGAAAAATTGAAGTAAGTATCAAGCGAAAAAGATTTTAAGGCGTTGTGATGCTGTGGGACGCTTTGAAAAGCAGGACGGTTCTATACGGGAAACCGTATATAACAATAAATCAAAATAACGGTGAGGAGTGCCGAAGCATTCTTTGCTGAAACGGAGGAATTAACATGATAAAGTTGATTGTAGGTAACAAAGGAACCGGTAAAACCAAAATTTTAATCGACATGGTGAATCATTCCCTCGAGACATCCGGCGGCAATGTTGTAGTGTTGGAAAAGGGAGCAAAGCTTACTTTTGACTTGAAGCACACCGCAAGATTGATTGATGTTGAGCATTACAGTATTGATTGCTATGACAAGTTTTACGGATTTGTTTCCGGTTTGCTGGCTTGTAATTATGATATTACCGATCTTTATGTTGATTCTATATTGAAAATCGGCGGACGTGATTTTGAAGCGTTGGGCAAGGTCTTGGATACCTTGAATACATTGGCGGAGGAGAATCATACCACATTGGTATTTACGGTTTCCGCAGATGCTTCCGAATTGCCGGAGAGCGTAAAAAAATATCTGTAAGTGATTGCTTTTTATTCCGAGCGGACAACATTCGTTGTCCGCTCTTCTCTCATTGGAGTCGAGGATTGCTTTGGCGTTTTCGGATACGGGAGCAGTTGAAACAAATCACCGTTCGCCATATAGTCGGCGATGAAATTTTTTTCTTTTCGGGCAAATTATTTTTTCGATAATGATTGCATAATAAAAATAATTTTGTTATAATATTCTGTGGTTTCAAGAGCAAAAGACCGATGTCCTGCTTGCGTTTTGCGAGCTTTGTGGGTGGCTTTTTTACTCGGAATGGCCTCATGAGTATAACGTGTTATACCGTGGAAAAGGAAAGAAGAAAGGTGATTTGTATGGTAAAAATTGCAATTGTAGGGTACGGAAATATCGGTAAATCGGTATTGGAAGCGGCTCGTGCTTCTGCGGATATGGAGCTTGTCGGCGTGGTCAGACGGTCGGTTGACACGAAAAATACGCCGGAATTAGCGGGAGTAGAGATTGTGCAGGATATCAAAGAGCTTTCGGTCAAGCCGGATGTTGCGATTTTGTGCACCCCGACCCGAAAGGTTCCGGAATATGCAAAGATGTATCTTTCTATGGGCATTAACACGGTAGACAGCTATGATATCCACACCTCTATTTGGGAACTGAAGCAGGAATTGGATGCTGTTGCAAAGGAAAACGGCACCGTTGCCGTTATTTCGGCAGGCTGGGATCCCGGCTCCGATTCGGTTGTTCGTACCTTAATGGAATCCTGCGCGCCGAAAGGAATTACCTATACAAACTTCGGTCCCGGCATGAGCATGGGGCACACCGTTGCCGTCAAGGCGATTGAGGGTGTGAAGAATGCACTGTCGATGACCATTCCGCTCGGAACCGGAATTCACAGAAGAATGGTTTATATCGAATTGCAGGAGGGCTATCAATTAGACGAGGTTGCGGCAAGAATCAAAAGTGACGATTATTTTGTGCATGATGAGACTCATGTCATGGCGGTGGAAAGCGTAGATGCGCTGAAGGATATGGGGCATGGCGTGAATATGACACGCAAGGGCGTATCCGGTACCACCCAAAATCAGTTGTTCAGCTTTGATATGAAGATCAACAATCCCGCTTTGACCGCTCAGAATTTGATCAATGTGGCACGTGCGGCAATGAAGCAGAGTGCAGGTGCGTATACCATGATTGAGCTTCCGCCGATTGATTTG
>CAZFQM010000229.1:0-3242 GCA_964520995.1 uncultured Oscillospiraceae bacterium | reverse complement strand
AACATCCTCGGTAATGGTAGACCCTGCGGCAGTATAAGCGCTGTTTCCGATTCGAACCGGAGAGACCAGATTGGTGTTGCAGCCGATAAAGGCATTGTCCTCGATGACCGAACGATGCTTATTGACGCCGTCATAATTTACCGTTACCACGCCGCAACCGAAGTTTACGTTTTTGCCGACATCGCTGTCACCGACATAGGTCAAGTGTGAAACGGCAGTGTATTCCCCAATGGTAGAATTTTTGACCTCCACAAAATCACCGATTTTTACATGGTTATGCACTTCGGAATTCGGGCGAATATGACAGAACGGACCGATTTTTACATGGTCATGAATTTTAGATTGGTAGCATTGGCTGGCGTTAAAGACGGTATCGTTACCGATATAAGAGTCCTCTACCAACGAATTCGGTCCGATAATGCTGCCCTTGCCGATTTCGGTCTTTCCTTTTAAGATTGTACCCGGTAAAATGACCGAATCCTGTCCGATAACAACCTCCGGCATAATCAGCACGCCGTCGGTGGACAGAAAAGAAACGCCGTTTTCCATCTGCTTTTGTATTGTCATTTCTGCCGCAATCCGATTCAATTTGAGCAATCCCGCACGGTCATTGGCGCCCTGCACCAGGTTGTCGTTTGCCGCGCGAAAACCGCCGACACGCTTGCCTGCTGCAATTAGCAGCGGTACAAGCTGGGTCAGATAATATTCTTTCTGATTATTATCATTGGTAAGCCGATCGGAAACCGCCAGCATATCATCAATACAAAACCAATAGGCACCCGAATTGACCTCTTTTATCAATTTTTCCTGCTCGGTGGCATCCTTTTCCTCGACAATACCGATGATACGGTCCTCGTCCCGCAGCATTCTTCCGTAGCCTCTCGGTTCACTCAGCTCGGCGGTAATGACCGTGGCGGAATTGTTCTGCGCAATATGCTGCCGATAGGCTTCCCTAATGGTGCTTTTGTCGATGAAAGGAGCATCTCCGCACAAAACCAAAAGATGTCCGCCCGTATGTGCTTTGATAAAGTCAATTGCCTGCAAAACCGCATGACCGGTTCCCAAACGCTCTTTTTGCAGGACAGTATGATATTTCCCCTCCAGGAACGCATCGATCTGCTCTGCGCCCTTCCCTTTTACAACACAGATATCCCCTGCTTCGGATTTTTCGCAGGCATTGATTACCCAGCGAAGCATCGGCTGAAACAGCACTTCACACAAAACTTTCGGCTTTTCGGACTTCATTCATTTTCCGTCACCGGCGGCTAAAATGACAACACAATTTTTCAATTTAAAAACCTCCTCGGTAAAATAGTCTCTCAAAAAGAAAAAACAGCAGCGTAACCTTTGATATTCCGTGTTTTCTCTATATTATTATTTCAATTTTATACATCTTTTGCAAGTACTTATGGCAAAATTCAATGAATATGATTGAAAAACAAGAATTTTATAAAAAAATTTGATAAATATATAGAAAAAAAAGGAATAGTTTGTTATAATAGTAATTAAGCCTAAGATTCACACTGGGCAGCATACATCGGTCATTGCTTGCAACTCTCTTTGCAGGCTTTCATTATGTATGTATATTATTTTTGGAGGATGATTAATTTGAGCAAAAAGTATGTTTACCTCTTTAGCGAAGGTAATGGCTCAATGCGCGAACTGCTCGGCGGTAAAGGTGCAAACCTCGCTGAAATGACCAATCTCGGTCTCCCTGTTCCGCAAGGTTTCACCATTTCAACGGAGGCGTGTACCAAATACTATGAGGACGGCCGCAAAATCAATGATGAGATTCAAGCCGAAATCATGGAATACGTTGCAAAGATGGAAGAAATCACCGGTAAAAAATTCGGTGATAAAGAGAATCCGCTTCTGGTTTCCGTTCGTTCCGGTGCTCGTGCATCCATGCCGGGTATGATGGATACCATCTTGAACCTCGGCTTGAACGAAGATGTTGTTGAGGTTATGGCTAAAAAATCCAACAATCCTCGTTGGGCTTGGGATTGCTACAGAAGATTTATCCAAATGTATTCCGACGTTGTTATGGAAGTCGGCAAAAAATATTTTGAGCAGCTCATCGATAAAATGAAAGAGCAAAAAGGCGTAACACAGGACGTTGATCTGACCGCCGATGACCTGAAAGAGCTTGCTTCTCAATTTAAGGCTGAGTATAAATCCAAAATCGGTGAGGACTTCCCGACCGACCCGAAAGAACAGTTAATGGGCGCTATCAAGGCTGTTTTCCGTTCTTGGGACAACCCGCGTGCAAACGTTTATCGTCGTGACAACGACATTCCTTATTCTTGGGGTACTGCCGTTAACGTTCAGATGATGGCATTCGGTAACCTCGGCGATACTTCCGGTACCGGTGTTGCATTTACCCGTAACCCCGCAACCGGTGAAAAGAATTTGTTCGGTGAGTTCTTGATGAACGCACAGGGCGAGGACGTTGTTGCCGGTGTTCGTACTCCCCAGCCGATCGCTCAGCTGCAAGAGGTTATGCCGGAGGTTTACAATCAATTTGTAGAAATCTGCCACACCTTGGAAAACCATTACCGCGATATGCAGGATATGGAGTTCACCATTGAAGATAAAAAATTATTCATGCTGCAAACCCGTAACGGTAAGCGTACCGCTACCGCTGCTCTGAAAATCGCTTGCGATTTAGTGGATGAGGGTATGATTTCCGATAAGGAAGCTGTTGCCATGATCGATCCGAGATCCTTGGATATGCTTCTCCATCCGCAGTTTGACGCTGCTAAGCTGAAAAACGCCGTTCCGGTTGCAAAAGCTTTGGCTGCTTCCCCCGGTGCTGCTTGCGGTCGTATCGTATTCACTGCCGAGGATGCAAAAGAGTGGGCTGCTAAGGGCGAAAAGGTTGTTCTGGTTCGTTTGGAAACTTCTCCCGAAGATATCGAGGGTATGAAGGCTTCTCAGGGTATTTTGACCGTTCGTGGCGGTATGACCTCTCACGCTGCTGTTGTTGCACGTGGTATGGGTACCTGCTGTGTTTCCGGTTGCTCTGAGATCAACATGGACGAGGAAAACAAGAAATTCGAGCTTGCCGGCAAAACTTATGTTGAGGGCGATTACATTTCTCTTGACGGTTCCACCGGTAACATTTATGACGTCGTAATCCCGACCGTTGACGCTTCCATCGGCGGCGAATTCGGCCGTGTTATGGCTTGGGCTGACAAATACCGCAAGCTCCGCGTTCGCACCAATGCAGATACTCCCGCAGA
>CAZFQM010000228.1:0-3249 GCA_964520995.1 uncultured Oscillospiraceae bacterium | reverse complement strand
AGAGCTACGTCCCTGCCTACGGGAATGCTGCTTCGGCATTGTCAACTCCATCCGACGTGTGTTAGAGGCAGCACCGCCGGAGCTGGTCGGAGACATTCATTCCAACGGCATTGTATTGACCGGCGGAGGCAGCCTGCTTCACGGATTGGAGCAGTTGATTTCCTCCTGCATTAAGGTGGAGGTTCGCTATGCAGAATCTCCGACCGACAGCGTAGCTATCGGAACGGGACATGTATTCGATTTTATTTCGGATCTCAATGACGGCTTTGTCAACGCATCAACCTATGAACACTGACAAGCAAGCGTAAAAAGCCTTACTTTACAATAACATTTTACCCATAAAAAAGCACATCATCGAAACGACATTGTTCCGATGATGTGCTTACTTTATTTACAGATGAAATTAGAAACGAGTGTGGAAAGTACGATTGATAACATCCAGCTGTTGCTCTCTGGACAATCGGACAAAGTTAACCGCATATCCGGAAACCCGAATGGTAAGCTGCGGGTACTTCTCCGGATGATCCATTGCATCAAGGAGAACCTCACGATTTAAGACGTTAACGTTAATGTGGTGACCCTTTTCCAGGAAGTATCCGTCCATCAACGCAACCAGATTTTCTATCTTCTCTTCCTCCGATTTTCCGAGTGCACCCGGAATAATCGAGAAGGTGTAGGAAATACCGTCCTCGGAAAAATCATACGGCAATTTTGCAACCGATTTCATAGATGCCACACAACCGTTGCTGTCACGTCCGTGCATCGGATTCGCACCGGGAGCAAACGGCTCACCCGCTTTTCTTCCGTCGGGTGTAGAACCTGTTTTCTTACCGTACACAACGTTGGAGGTAATGGTCAAAATAGACATGGTCGGCTTGCTGTTACGATAGGTTTTATGGCGAGACAGCTTCTTCATAAAGTTCTTCACAAGACCGGAAGCGATTTCATCGACTGCGGGGTCATTGTTACCGAACTTCGGATAGTCACCCTCAATTTCAAAATCGGTAATCAAGCCCTCTTCGTTACGAATCGGCGTTACCTTTGCATATTTGATAGCGGATAAGCTGTCTGCCACTACCGAAAGACCTGCTAAGCCGCAAGCGGAGGTACGGAATACATCCTCATCGTGCAACGCCATTTGAATTCGCTCGTAGCAATATTTATCGTGCATATAATGGATTACATTCAAGGTGCTGATATACAGCTTTGCCAGCCACTCGCAGATGATATCGAACTTGCGTACCACTTCATCATAATCCAGCGGTCCGTCTCCAACCGGTGCAATCTCCGGGCCGACCTGATCGCCGTAACGTTCATCCTTACCGCCGTTGAGCGCATAAAGCAATGCTTTTGCAAGATTCGCACGTGCACCGAAGAACTGCATCTGCTTTCCGATTCTCATTGCCGATACACAGCAAGCGATACCGTAATCATCCCCGAACTTTTCGCGCATTAAATCATCGCTCTCATATTGAATCGACGATGTTTCGATGGAAATCTTGGCACAAAAATCCTTAAAGTGCTTCGGGAGTCTCTCCGACCACAGAACAGTGAGGTTCGGCTCCGGCGCAGGGCCGAGGTTGACCAAGGTATGCAAGAAACGATAAGACATCTTTGTAACCATATGACGGCCGTCCAAGCCCACGCCGCCGATTGCTTCGGTTACCCAGGTCGGGTCTCCGGAGAACAGCTCATCATAAGCAGGTGTACGCAGGAAGCGCACCATTCTCAGCTTCATGATAAAATGATCGACAAATTCCTGAATTTGAGATTCGGTGTAGACGCCGTTTTGCAAATCGCGCTCGGCATAGCAATCCAAGAAGGTAGATACTCTTCCGATAGACATTGCCGCACCGTTTTGCTCCTTTACAGCGGCAAGATAGCCGAAGTACAGCCACTGAATTGCTTCCTTGGTGTCCTTTGCGGGCTGAGAAATATCAAAGCCGTATTTGGCAGCCATTGCTTTCAGCTCTTTGAGTGCCTTGATCTGCTCGGAAACCTCTTCTCTTTGGCGAATCATTGCGCTGTCCATCAAATCGTTGATCATATTCTTCTTGGCGTCCTCTTTCCAAGCAATCAGACGATCCACACCGTACAGTGCAACTCTACGGTAGTCACCGATAATTCTTCCGCGTCCGTACGCATCCGGCAAGCCGGTAATAATCGCCGTATGGCGGGCTTTTTTCATCTCATCGGTATAGGCATCGAACACGCCGTCATTATGCGTTTTCCGATACTTAAAAACGTTTTCGACCTCCGGGTCCATTTCGTATCCGTAAGCATCCAGTGAGGTTCTTACCATACGAATTCCGCCAAACGGCATGATTGCGCGCTTCAGCGGCTCATCCGTCTGCAATCCGACGATGGTTTCCAGATCTTTTTCAATATATCCCGCATCATGCGAGGAAATGGTGGAAATGGTATGAGGGTCGATAGAGCGAACACCGCCGTTATTCCGTTCCTCTTCCATTAAAACCTTTACTTTTTCCCAAAGACGAACCGTATTATCGGTCGGTGGTGTCAAAAAGCTATCGTCTCCGTCATACGGACAATAATTTTCCACAATAAAATCCCGCACGTTTACTTCATTGATCCACTGACTTTCTTTAAATTCCATTCAAGCATCCTCCGTTAAATCATTTCCGTTTTGTGTTTTCTAATATACCAAAACAGTATCATTTGCTTTTATTATACTCGATTTTGTCCAAAAAGTCAAACATTTTTAAGATGAACATAACAAACTATGCGTTATATTTTTGTGATATATAACATTCTAAATTGTTTGCTTTTTTATCTTAATATAATAACGCATAAAAACAACAAAATGATCTTCTTTTTATTGGATGTTTGAAAGACAACGGGAAACAATAACAAATGCGATAAAGCAATAAAAAGTAAAGGACGGGAAATAAATTGGAACAGCTGATCGAATTAAAAGATGTCTGCAAAAAATATTTTCCGGGTAGGAATGAGATAACGGCGTTGAATCGCATTTCGCTTTGCATCGAAAAAGGCGAATTTGTATCCATTGTCGGAAGCTCCGGCTCCGGGAAATCCACCTTGATGAACATTTTGGGCTGCTTGGACATTCCGTCAAGCGGGAAATACTTGTTAGATGGCATTGATGTATCAAAGCTACAGGACAGAAAGCTTTCCGCTATTCGCAATCAAAAAATCGGATTCATCTTTCAAGGCTTCAACCTGATTCCCGGCATTACATCATTGGAAAATGTCGAGCTGCCGCTCAGC
>CAZFQM010000227.1:0-3268 GCA_964520995.1 uncultured Oscillospiraceae bacterium | reverse complement strand
TGTATCATTTTCTTTCGGCGAATAAGAACTTGATAAAGTTTTCTTTTTTGATTGTACTCCCGACTTGATAACTTTCCGGTCACTTGCCGAAAAGAAAAACTGCTATCACTTGATAGCAGTTTTCTTTCGGGTGATGTTCCGTTACGAATACACAATATCGTTTCATATGATTCCGTTGCAGTTTCCTTTAAATTTAAGTTTTAAATTTTTCTGCAATAAATATCGTACCGATTGTCTTTCCCACTTGTTTTCAAAACCTTCGTTACGACACCTCATCATTTTGTCGGCTATGCTCTTTTTCACGTTATTGTTGTTATTCGGCTGTTTTTTCGCCTTTCAGCTTATGCAGCAGGCTGACAATCTTTTTGTTCGGGTCGATTAAATCCCCGATTGAGGCATCATGGTTCATCGCATCAATGACATATGCCGTATATTTGGACAAATCAACATCAACAATCCACGGTCTGTCCAAAACCTCCTGCGGACGGTAATTCAGGTTGGTGATGAAAATTTTATCAAACAAGCCATCCTGATAGGCTTTGTCGAATTTTTCCAAGCCGTTGCAGAATAAGCCGAATGTAATAAAGCTGAAGATTCGTCTTGCGCCCTTTTCCTTTAAGTGCTCAAAGGTATCAATCAGCGAGCCTCCCGATGAAATCATGTCATCAATGACAATGACATCCTTTCCGCCGATTTCCTTTCCGATATATTCGTGAGACTCAATGGGGTTGGAGCCGTTGACGATTTGGGAAAGGTTGCGGCGTTTGTAGAACATTCCGACCTCTAAATTCAGCACCGAGGAGTAAGAAAGGCAACGGCTGATACCGCCCTCATCGGGGGAAACGATCAGCAACTGTTCCGGGTCAAAGGTGATGCCGTCTACATTTCTGACCAAAGCTTTGATCATCTGATAGGTCGGGCTCATATTGTCGAAGCCGCTCAACGGGATCGCATTTTGTACCCGTGCGTCATGTGCGTCATAGGTAACAATGTTGGAAACGCCCATCTGCACCAGTTCCTGCAATGCGGTGGCGCAATCCAAAGATTCCCGGAAGGTACGCTTATGCTGTCTGCCCTCATAGAGCATCGGCATAATGACGGTAATGCGCTTTGCTTTTCCGCCGATTGCCGCAATTACTCGCTTTAAATCCTGGAAATGGTCATCCGGGCTCATCGGTACTTCCCGACCGTACATTTTGTAGGTGATGCTGTAATTGAACGGATCGACGATGATAAAAATATCCCGTCCGCGCACCGATTCCAAAATCAAGCCCTTTGCTTCACCGGTGGCAAATCGCGGGCAATCCGCCTTTAACATACAATCCTTGGAGATACCATGCCACTTTTGCAGATAATACTCCACCTTGTTTCCGAATTCCTCACAGCCTTTCATGCAAATCAATCCGAGATTTGCAACAGTACCGTTTTCCATTTAACCATCCTCCATTTTGCTGTTCTGTTGTTACTACTATTATATCTCACAATCTTCTTTTCGTCAATTGTGCCGATTCATAAACCGTCGATTTGAGACAAAAAATTTTTCAACGTTTCCGACCTCTTTTTGTGGAAACCGTTCTTTTCTTCACCGAAAGAAGCAGATAAGCTCCGAATGTGCGCTATTGCTCCTCGATATCCGAGTCGGCATGACAGCCGCAGTGTCCCTTACATTCCGCGCAGCCTCCGCAGCAATTTCCGCTCCGATGCCGCCGATACAATATAACCGACACGATGCCGACAGAGACTGCTAATATTCCCGATACAATCCAATCTGCAGGACTCATGTTTTCCTCTTTTCTCTAGGCATTATGGCTTGCCACGATGCCGCATTTGCGTTTATTGAATCAATAAGCTGCCGAGCTGATAAATAATCATTGCCGTTAAATATGCCACGCCGGTCTGGTAAAGAGCGGTTAAAATCGCACTTCGATAAGAGCCGAGTTCCCGCTTTGTTGCCGCAAATGCCGCAATGCAGGGCATATATAAAATCGTAAAGACCAGGAACGAAAATGCGCTTAACGGCGTAAAGATAGTGCGGAGCACCGAGGCGAGCGCCGCATCGCCGGTTGCACCGGTCAATACCGCCAGTGTGCTTTTCACCGACTCTTTTGCAGTCAATCCCGAAATCAGCGCTGTGGATGCACGCCAATCCCGAAATCCGAGCGGGATAAAAAGCGGTGCAATCACCGAACCGATTGATGCCAAAATGCTGGCAGAGCTGTCCGAAACGATGTTTAATGACCAATCAAAGCTTTGCAGGAACCAGATTACGATTGTACCGATGAAGATGACGGTGAAAGCCTTATGTACAAAATCCTTACCCTTTTCCCACATATGCAGAATCACACTGCGTGCCGACGGCATACGATAGGCGGGAAGCTCCATAACGAATGGAGCGGGATCGCCGGCAAATCTCTTTGTTTTCTTAAGAATGATACCGGAGATAATGATTGCGGCAACACCGATGAAGTAAGCCGATGTTGCAACCCAGCCCGAGCCGCCGAACAGTGCACCGGCGATAAGACCGATGATCGGGAGTTTAGCAGAGCACGGAACAAATGTTGTCGTCATAACAGTCATACGTCTGTCGCGTTCGTTTTCAATAGTACGTGAAGCCATAACACCGGGAACGCCGCAGCCCGAAGCGATAAGCATCGGGATAAATGACTTACCGGAAAGTCCGAAGTGACGGAAAATTCTGTCCATTACGAAAGCAACACGAGCCATATAACCGCAGCCCTCAAGGAATGCAAGTAAAATGAACAATACGATAATCTGCGGAACGAAACCGAGTACGGCACCAAGTCCGGCTACGATACCGTCCTGAATAAGGCTGTAAAGCCAATCGGCAACGTTTCCTTCAAGTGCTTTTTGAATAGCATTGGGAACGATATCACCGAAGAGTACATCGTTTACCCAGTCTGTAGCAGGCTGGCCTACCCATTTCATAGCGATGAAATATACCAAAGCCATAACGCCGGCAAAAATCGGGAGACCAAATACACGGCTTGTTACAACCTTATCGATTTTATCGCTGGCTGAAAGCTTGCCCTTGTATGTAGATATATCGTTCATTTGTAATGATTGACTCTGCGTCATCGTCAAGCTCGTCTTCCGCAGCCTGAATATCTTTTGCGATATGATTCTTATCCTCTTCGGATACATTGAGTTTCTGAAGAATTTCCGAATCACTTTCGAACAATTTAATAGCGTACCAACGCTGCTGTTCCTCGGGAATGTCGTTAAGAAGTCTCTCTTCGATATGAGCAAG
>CAZFQM010000226.1:0-3271 GCA_964520995.1 uncultured Oscillospiraceae bacterium | reverse complement strand
CAGCTTCGAAAAATCAGCGAAGAGCATCGTGAGGATATCAACGTACTGTTCAGCAAGCTGACCTCACTTAATGAAACCTTTGACATGAGAAAGTATGTTGCGGTCTTTAACAACCATTTCTATCTGAACGGATTTATTCCGCTCTCCGAGAAAGAAAGGTTTCAAATTGCCTTTAAGAGCATCCGCAGTGTCAGCTGTACTGTCAAGCCACAGGATGCAGACCCCACCCTCACCCCGCCGGTCAAATTAAAGAACGGTCGGTTTTCCAAGCCCTTTGAAAGCTTTGTAACCATGTACGGGCTTCCCTCTCATACCGATATCGACCCAACTCCCCTTGTGGCAATCACCTACACCTTCCTCTTCGGATTGATGTTCGGAGATGTCGGACAGGGTCTGGTGATTTCTCTGCTCGGCTTTCTTCTCTACAAGCTCAAAAACATGAACTTCGGAAGAATTTTAATTCGCATCGGCTTTTCCAGTGCTTTCTTCGGGGTCATTTACGGCTCGGTATTCGGCTTTGAGGACCTGCTTAATCCGTTTTACCAAAAGGTATTCCATCTGGAAAGCAAGCCGCTTGAGGTCATGGAATCCACCAACAGCATCCTCATCGGCGCGGTAATACTGGGTGCGATAATGATTATTTTGACCATCGGCATCAATATTGTCTTGGGAATCAAGCACAAGGATTTCGAAAGAGCCTTTTTCGGTGCCAACGGCTTGGCGGGTCTTGTTCTGTACGGCAGTATTCTGATTGGTGCCGCCCTGTTGCTTTTGTTAAACATCAACATCTTTCACCCGATTTTCATCATCGTCTGCATTGTCATTCCGCTGCTGTTGATGTTCCTGCGGGAGCCGCTGACCAAGCTTTGCAAAAAGAGAAAGGATATCAAGCCGGAGGGCGGTATCGGCGGATTCATTACCGAAAATTTCTTCGAGCTGTTCGAATTCATGCTGAGCTATGTCACCAACACGATGTCATTCCTCCGTGTCGGCGGATTTATCCTCAGCCACGCCGGAATGATGGCGGTAGTATTCACCCTGGCACAATCCTTTAATGCGGTCGGAAGCCCGATTGTCATCATCTTCGGTAACATTCTTGTTATGGGAATGGAGGGCTTGATTGTCGGCATCCAGGTGCTGAGATTGGAGTTCTACGAAATATTCAGCCGCTTCTTTGAGGGCGAGGGCAAACCGTTTGTTGTCTCCAAAATCAACTATTCGCTCGAAGAAGAACGGTAGCACCTTTCCCGTTTTAACGCTTTATTTTCATTTTTGTTTATATTGTGTTGTGTCCTGAGATACAATGCAATAAAATAATTCTTAATCGGCAAATGCCGAACATTTCAAATTCACTGGAGGAACTTATCATGATTAAATTTTTAATTCCGCTTGCAATCGTTATTCTGTTGGCTATGCCGCTGCTTCCTATCTACAAAGGAATTACCACCGGAAAAAAAGCAAAGCGTGCCGTTATTTGCAACCTGTGTGCATTTTTCGGTGTCATTGCCCTGTCTGTTTTCTTCCCGATTAGCGGTATCGTATCCGCTGAGACCACTGCCACCGCAGCAGCTTCCGGAAGTGCCGCGGGCATGGGATATCTTGCCGCCGCATTGGTAACCGGCTTGTCTGCCCTGGGTGCAGGTATCGCCGTTGCTTCCGCCGCTCCCGCCGCTATCGGTGCTTTTTCCGAGGATCCGAAAGCATTCGGTAAATCCCTGATCTTCGTTGCATTGGGCGAAGGTGTTGCACTGTACGGCTTGCTGATTTCCTTTATGATTTTAGGTAAGCTGTAAGCGAAAATCCATTTTCTGTCTCTTTTTGATTTTTCTGTTTATTTATTGCAGAGCTATGCAAGGAAAGGCTATGACGATGAAGTTTTATTTAATCAGTGATAATATCGATACGCAAATCGGCATGCGCCTTGCCGGAATTGAGGGCATCGTTCTTCATGAGAAGAAAGAAATCGCGCAAAAGCTGGAAGAAATATGCGGCGATCCGGAATACGGCATTATTTTGATTGCCGAAAAGCTTATGAAGCGATGTCCCGAAATCATCTATGATTTCAAGCTGAACCGCAAACGTCCGCTGATTGTGGAAATCCCCGATCGCCACAGTACCTCAAACATCAGTGATACCATCACACAATATATCTACGAAGCAATCGGTATTCAAATTTAAGGTCTTATCTTCTTATTTTCATAAGCTTTGCTCGCCGACAGAAGAATATCGCAGCAAGCTGACGATATTAGAGATCATTCCGGGAGGATTATATTATGTCCGTAATCGACGAGAAATTACAGCGCTTTGAGGAGATTGTTTTTTCGGATGTGGATGCCAAGGTAAACGCCACCATTGAAGAAGCGAATCGCTATAAGGAAAGCGCTCTGTCCGAACACCATGACCAAATCATGGATAAATATTTTGATTATATGCAGGATCAGGTGCATCTGATTCAATCCGACATCAAACGGCAAATGGCAAAAGCCGAGCTGAGCGCAAAGCGCGAACTGTTACTTTACCGAAATCAAATTTCGGATAAGGTGTTTCAAAATGTCAAAAATCAGCTAAGCGATTTTGCGCAAAGCGATGACTATAAAGCTTATTTGACCGACAGCATAAAAGAATGCGTGGCGGCAAATCCGTTTTCCGAAGCCAAAATCCTGGTACGTCGAGAGGATCTGGCATTTTTGCAAGAGACGGATTTCAACCGAGATTTTACCATTGAGCAGGACAGCAGCATTCAGCTTGGCGGATTTATACTCTTGGATAAAGCTGCGGGCGTCATGATTGACCAAAGCTTTGATTCCAAATTGAATGAACTGATTTCTTATTTTATTCAAACAAGCGGCTTGATGATTAACCAAGAGCAATAAGACATCCCAAGCCGGCGTTTGTCCCTTTGCATATTACCGAGGAAAGGAATTGTTATACTGTTGAATAATGTCATATTTTCCATCAACGGTCCTGTTGTCACCGTTAAAGACAGCAAGGATTTCTCCATGCTTGAAATGGTGTATGTGGGAAACAAACGTCTGATCGGTGAAGTTATCAGCGTTAACGACAAAAGCACTACGATACAGGTCTATGAATCCACTACCGGACTTTGCCCGGGAGAACCGGTCGAGCCTACCGGCGCGCCGATGTCCGCCACCCTGGGACCCGGTATCTTATCCAATATATTTGACGGTATCGAACGCCCGCTGAAAAAAATAGCAGAGCAATCGGGCGCCTTTATCTCAGAGGGCGGAAATGTCCCCGCTCTGGATACCGA
>CAZFQM010000225.1:1030-3274 GCA_964520995.1 uncultured Oscillospiraceae bacterium | reverse complement strand
AGATATCCTGGGCAAACGCGCCGACGGCTACCACCTATTGCGTTCCGTCATGCAAGCAATTGATTTATCCGATACCCTTTATCTCTCTGCCGAGGAGGGAGAGGACATCCGAATTGTATGCTCCGGAAAGGATATTCCTTGCGACAAAAGCAACATCGCCTACAAAGCCGCCGATGCTTTCTTTGCCTATATCCATGCTTCACATGGCGGTCTTTGCATCCAAATTGACAAGGTTATTCCGTCCCAGGCAGGCTTAGGCGGCGGAAGTGCAGACGGTGCCGCTGTTCTTGTCGCGTTGAATGAATGGTATCAAACCGGGCTAAGTACCTCTCAATTGCAGGAAATCGGCGCTTCGGTCGGTGCCGATATTCCATTTTGTATCAGCGGCGGATGTGCACTGGCTGAGGGAATCGGTGAAATTCTCTCCCCTATCCCCGCAAAATCGGATTATTACCTGGTTATTTGCAAGCCGAAAATCGGTGTTTCCACCGTCGCCGCCTATCAAAAATTCGATGAAATCGGCACGGTTTGCCCGCCGATGACCGACAATCTAATCGCTTCTTTGGTTACCGAGAATATTGAACAAGCCTCTCGATATATGTCAAATGCTTTTGAGCAGCTGCTCGAACTGCCCGAAGTGGCAGAAGTCGAAGCCTTGCTAATCAAGCACGGTGCCGTAAAAGCGGTGATGAGCGGAAGCGGCTCAGCTGTTTTCGGTGT
The DNA here is from genome assembly GCA_964520995.1 of uncultured Oscillospiraceae bacterium. Lineage (GTDB taxonomy): Bacteria > Bacillota > Clostridia > Oscillospirales > Ruminococcaceae > HGM13222. The sequence goes on along the minus strand of CAZFQM010000225.1, from coordinate 2,554 downwards.
CTTTGACTCCCTACCGAAAGCGGAAAACTGCTTTTCGGAGTGCAAAAAACAGTATGCCGACACCTATTTATGCCGGCCCTATCACAAGGGTGCCACTGTTTTATAAATGAATTTGCATAAAGTCTGTCAATCCGTCCATACTCCTATTGCCAACAATCGGTAATAGGAAGTAAGGACGGATTTTTTTATGAAAAAAATTGAAAAAGCAATCATTGTCGCTCTCATTTTGTCGGTGATCATCGGAAGCTTTTCGACATTTGCCTCCGATTGCCGCAACATCCGGAGCAGCGTTTTACGGCTCCACATTCTTGCAAATTCAGACAGCGCAGAAGACCAAGCCTTAAAGCTGAAGGTACGAGACCGTATCCTCTCCGAAACCCAAGCGCTATTCCAAGCCACCGATGATTTAGCCGATGCGGAAAACAAGGTGACCGTAAGCATGGATTTTGTAAAACAAATTGCCGTGGACGAAATTCAAAAGCAGGGCTATTTCTATGACGTGCGGGTTGAACTGTGCAATATGTATTTTAGCACACGGGAATACGATGACATTACCCTCCCCGCCGGTAGCTATGATGCGATGCGTGTGACAATCGGTGAGGGAAAGGGACAAAATTGGTGGTGTGTTCTCTATCCGCCGCTCTGCATTCCCGCAGCGCAGCCCACCCGAGAATTGAAGGATGTCCTCAGCCCCTCCGAAACGGAAATTGTAACCTCGCAATCAAAATATGAAATCCGTTTCGCTTGTGTGGAGCTTTGGGAACGTCTCAAGGAGGCAATACGAAAATAACCGAAGCGCATCAAAAAAGCGTTAGAGAGTTATCGCTCTCTAACGCTTTTTCACTGTAAAAGTGAATTACTTCAACTCTACTTTTGCGCCTGCTTCTTCCAATTTAGCTTTCATTGCCTCAGCATCAGCCTTGGAAACAGCCTCTTTGATGGTCTTCGGTGCGCCGTCAACAATCTCTTTTGCTTCTTTCAAGCCGAGACCGGTAACTTCTTTAACCACTTTGATAACGCCCATTTTGCTGTCGCCAACCTCAGCGAGAACAACGTCAAACTCGGTTTTCTCTTCCTCTGCAGCAGCAGCGCCACCTGCAGCAGGAGCAGCAACTGCAACAGCAGCTGCGGATACGCCGAATTCTTCCTCTAATGCTTTTACTAACTCAGAAAGTTCTAATACAGTGAGTGCCTTTACTTCTTCAATCATGCTCATGATTTTCTCTGAAGCCATAACAATAACCTCCAATAATTTTTAATAATCAATGTAATTTGGAAAAGTCGCTTATGCAACTTCCTCTTCTTTTTTCTTTGCAATTTGGTCAATAACAACAGCAAACTTGGAAATAGTAGCATTCAAGCTGCTGAGCATTGTAGCGATAAGAACCTCTTTGGACGGAATCTTCGCCAATGCATTTACGGTAGCGGTATCAACAACCTTACCATCCATAAAACCGGACTTAATGGTAAACGCATCGCCCTTAATCTCATCTGCATACTTTGCAATGATCTTAGCGGCAACAA
>CAZFQM010000225.1:0-1020 GCA_964520995.1 uncultured Oscillospiraceae bacterium | reverse complement strand
CAATCGGATCCTCTTTGCTTACAGCCAGAGCTGTTGTGCCATGCAGGAACTCATCCCAGCCTTCCAAACCGGCTTCCTTTGCAGCAAAGCGGAGCATGGTATTTTTCACTACGCTGTACTCTACGCCTGCTTCTCTGAGTTCTTTTCTCAGCTTTGTATCGTCAGCAACATTGATACCCTTATAATCAACGAGTACACCTGCAACTGAAGATTTCAAAGTTTCGGTCAAATCAGCAACAATTTGCTTTTTGCTTTCTAAAACTTTCTCACTCGGCATAAATATTCACCTCCGTATAAAATAATATGCCATCTAAAGAACCATTCAGAAAAAAGTCCTTTCCTCGCGAACCGCAAGGAAAGGACACATAATACATATCAAAAATGTAACTATGCGTTTCTCCTCGGTAGGCATTTTTCTTTATGCCAAACGGCACCTACTGTCTTTAGACAAACAACAATAATATTATACTGCGTAAAATCTCATTTGTCAAGAGTTATTTACGCAAATTTTGCCGGATTAATTCTTACACCGGGTCCCATTGTTGTGGAAACAACGCAGGATTTTACATATTGACCTTTCGCAGCCGCCGGCTTCGCTTTTACTACAGCATCCATCAGGGTGTTGAAGTTCTGCTCCAGCTTTTCCTGTCCGAAGCTTGCCTTACCGATCGGGCAGTGGATAATATTGGTCTTATCCAAACGATACTCAATCTTACCTGCCTTTGCTTCTTTTACAGCTTTCGCAACATCCGGGGTAACTGTTCCGGCTTTCGGAGTCGGCATCAAGCCACGAGGACCTAAAACCTTACCCAAACGACCGACAACGCCCATCATATCCGGAGAAGCGATGACGACGTCGAAATCCATCCAGCCTTCGCCCTGGATTTTCTGAACCAATTCATCGGAGCCGACATAATCTGCACCGGCTTCCTGAGCAGCAGCGATATTATCGCCCTTTGCGAAAACCAAAACTCTTACATCTTTACCAGTACCGTTCGGCAGAAAAACTGCGCCACGAAC
>CAZFQM010000224.1:0-3305 GCA_964520995.1 uncultured Oscillospiraceae bacterium | reverse complement strand
GAAACGAATTTAAGGAGAGGGTGATTTTATGTTTTTATTTGATGGTTTTACCGAGAAAGCCAATAAAGCTTTAAATCTTGCTGTGGCGATTGCGTCACAGCTGGGGCATACCTATATCGGCAGTGAACATATTTTGTTCGGCTTGACAGCCGAAGGCTCGGGAGTGGCGGCGACGTTACTCGCAAAGAAAAACGTGACCAAGGAGCTGGTAAGGGAAAAGCTGGAAACCACAATCGGAAAGGGAATTCCGTCCCAGGTGACACCGGCTGATTTTACGCCTCGTACCAAACGGATATTGGAGATGGCAATCGCCGAATCGCGGCGGATGGGACATTCCTATGTCGGCACCGAGCACATTTTGATGGCGATGCTGAAGGAGCAGGACAGCTATGGCGTGCTGTTTCTGCGGGAGTGGAATATAAATACCAACGATCTGTATTCGGAGTGTGTCAATGAAATAGGAGATTCCGTCGAAAGCAATGCGGAATTTTCCACACCGCAGGGCAGACCGAGCGGAAATACGGCAGAAAGCTTGTCGAAATACGGCAGAGACCTGACCGAGCTTGCCAAGAATAATAAAATCGATCCGGTCATCGGCAGACAGCAGGAGATCGAGCGTGTGATTCAGATTCTCTCTCGAAGAACCAAAAACAATCCCTGCCTGATCGGTGAGCCGGGTGTCGGAAAAACCGCAATTGCGGAGGGCTTGGCGCAGAAGATTGTGAGCGGTGAAGTGCCGGAAACCTTGAAAAACAAAAGGATTTTTTCGCTGGATTTGACCGCAATGCTGGCAGGAGCAAAATACCGCGGTGATTTTGAGGAACGAATCAAGGGCGCCATTGACGAGGTGGCAAAGGACGGAAATATTATCCTCTTTATAGATGAGCTGCATACCATTATCGGCGCCGGTGCGGCGGAGGGAGCGGTGGATGCCGCCAATATTTTGAAGCCGCAATTGGCAAGGGGAGAGATACAGATTATCGGTGCCACTACGATTGAAGAATATCGTAAGCATATTGAAAAGGATGCTGCCCTGGAACGACGCTTCCAACCGGTTACGGTGGCTGAACCCAACGAAGAGGATGCCGTTCAAATTCTGTTTGGTCTGCGTGACAAATATGAAGCGCACCATAAAATCAAGATCTCGGATGAAGCGTTGCAGGCGGCGGTACAGCTGTCTTCCCGATATATTACCGACCGCTATCTGCCCGATAAGGCGATTGATTTGATCGATGAGGCAGCCTCTCGCGTGCGGATGAAGGCCTTTACCGCTCCGCCCGATTTAAAAGAGCTGGAGGATAAAATCAAAAAAGCGGGAGAAGAAAAAGCGGCTGCGGTCAATGCGCAGGATTTCGAAACCGCCGCTAAAATTCGAGATGAGGAAAAGGCACTGAACGAAGAGTACGAAAAGGCAAGACAGCAATGGCAGGAGACCAATGCGCACAGTGGCGGAGAGGTTACCGCCGACGAAATTGCCGAGATTGTTTCGCTTTGGACAGGTGTGCCGGTTAAGCAGTTGACCGAGCAGGAGAGCGATCGCTTGCTGCACATGGAGGATATCCTGCATAAGCGGGTGGTAGGACAAAATGAAGCGGTGGATGCGGTCGCAAAGGCAATCCGCCGTGGCAGGGTCGGCTTAAAGGACCCGAAACGTCCGATCGGCTCCTTTATCTTTTTAGGTCCCACCGGTGTCGGTAAGACCGAGCTGTGCAAGGCGTTGGCGGAGGCACTGTTCGGAAACGAAAATAACATGATTCGGTTGGATATGTCCGAGTATATGGAGAAGCATACCGTTTCGAGAATGGTCGGTTCGCCTCCCGGATATGTCGGCTACGATGAGGGCGGTCAGCTGACCGAGAAAATTCGCCGCAATCCCTATTCGGTGGTGCTGTTTGATGAAATCGAAAAAGCACATCCCGATGTGTTTAATCTGTTGCTGCAAATATTGGAGGACGGCATTTTAACCGATGCGCAGGGCAGACGGGTGGATTTCCGCAACGCTGTGATTATCATGACCTCGAATATCGGTGCGCGGATGATTACCGAAACAAAGAGTCTCGGCTTCGGCAGCTCCGACCATGCGATGAAAGACGATAACGAAATCAAAAATGATGTAATGGGTGAACTGAAAAAGCACTTCAGACCTGAATTTTTGAACAGAATTGATGATATCATTGTCTTTCAGAAGCTGTCCGAGGAGGATATTAAGCTGATTGCTTCTAAAATGCTGGAACAGTTGAAAGAGCGGGTGAAGCAATTGGGCATCGATTTGATTGTGACCGATGAGGCGGTTACCGAGATTGCCAACGAGGGATATGAGCCGGTTTACGGTGCGAGACCCTTGCGGCGTGCAATCACGACGAAAATCGAGCATAAGCTGTCCGAATATCTGCTCAGTGGCAAGGTGAAATCGGGAGATTCCGTTCTGCTCTCGGTTGACGACGGTACATTCACCTTTTCCGAAGCGTAAATATTGTAAGGAGTCTCTCACAGGTAGTCTGCGTACTGCTGTGGGAGACATCTGTTTATCGGAAAAAGATTGCTGAACCTTTTTGCTCCGAAAAGGTATATCTTCCCGCCAAAAAGCCACAATAAAAGGGAACGAAGCGAAACCGTGAAAAGAAAGGCGGCTTATACTCGAAATGAAAGAAAAAGTTATTGTATTCGCTTTAACCTGCGCATTGACGTTGTCTTTATCCGCTTGCAAAATAAAGGATAAGGATACAGAGAGCGGTAGACCGACCTCCGAGCGGACAAGCTCCGCTTTCATGCAATCACAGGCGGAATCCCTGTTGAGCCGGGCAGAAAGTGTGATTTCCGCCGTGCTCAGCGATTTGCTTCCCGAGGGGTCGGCGCCTGCTGTTCTGAACCCGAATTATCTTGATATTGCAAAGCTGAGCAATCAAAAAAAAGGCTGGGGACAGGGCACACAGCTGGATAAAAACAATCGGCCGATTTCCTGCGATACCTTTCAGAAAAAGTATGGTCAATACGGTGCTGTTTTTATCAAGGAAAACAACCAAAATGTCTATTTGACCTTTGATGAAGGCTATGAAAACGGATACACTGCTCAAATATTGGATGTGTTAAAGGAGAAAAAGGTGTCGGCGGTGTTTTTTGTTACCTACGATTATGCGAAAAGAAATCCCGCATTGATACAACGAATGATAGATGAGGGGCAGGTCATCGGGAATCACAGCTATTCCCATCCCTCCATGCCGACACTTTCCTTGGAAAAGGCAAGCGAAGAAATCAGCAAGCTGCATGACTATATAAAGGAAAAGTTCGGTTATACCATGACCCTG
>CAZFQM010000223.1:0-3314 GCA_964520995.1 uncultured Oscillospiraceae bacterium | reverse complement strand
AAACAAAGCCGAGATAATAAATATTAAACTCGGCTGTCTGTTTTTGCTTCGGTATGCTTTTTACAGCTCCTGACAAGAAACGATCGCGCCCTTTTCGTCTGCGCTCTTCTTCAACAGCTCGCAAAGACGAATGGTGGTTGCGGCGCTCTTCGGAGGATTAGCGGTATTCTCCCGTCCCTCGGTAATCACATCGGTAATGAAGCTCAGCTCATTGACGAAGAAGTTGTCACCCTCCAGCTTGGGACTCCATTTTTCTCCGGTGCTTTCGCCGTTTCTCGGATATACCGTGATTTCCCCGTTTTCGCAATGTACGGTTGCTTTCTCAAAAGCAATGCGATAATCGGCGGTAAACGGAACACATTCCTGAGACCAATCACCGATTGCGGTTACTGCGATATCATCATAATAGAAGCGAGAATGAACAATGTCATCGCCCGCATACATATCCTCGGTCACGCAGGAGACCGCTTTCGGCTCACCGAACAGGAAGCGAATCATATCTACGTCGTGGATATGCATATCCCACAGGCAGCCACCGGACAGCTCGTGCTTCATATACCAGTTCTCCCATGCCCACAGCGGCGGTCCGCTCATCCGACGGAATACCGCCGAAACCGGCTTGCCGAACTCACCGGACTCGATTTTTTCTTTTAAGAATACATATTCAACCGCAAAGCGCAAGCCTTGTCCGATCATCAAGGTCTTGCCGCTTTCCTCTGCTGCCTTGAGCATTTCAAGCGTCTGCTCATAGGTGCGAGCCATCGGCTTTTCACATTGTACATGATATCCCTTTTTCAGAACATCAATAGTAACCTCTGCGTGCAACGGCGTCGGCAGACAAATGTCAACCAAATCGACCTCTTCTTTTTCCAGCATTTCGGTATAATCGGTATAGGTATGTACATCTGCGGAGAGAGCCTCACCTGCGCCGATATTGATTTCCTGCTTGATGGCAAAGCGCTCGGGGCGAATATCACAGGCGGCAACCAGCTTTGCTTTCCCGCGCTCCTCTAACACTTTCCATGCCGGCGCGTGTGCTCCGGCGATTCCTCCGTAACCAATCAGTGCTACTTTTAACATAAGAATCCTCCTATTGAAACTTGGCTCTTCCGCCTTTATTTTGATAGAATCAGCTGTCCCGCATCCCTTGCCGCCGCTCCGCCTATCCGCAAAGGAAAGGGATAAAAAGCGCGCAAATGGGGGCAACCATACGATTGTTTCTAAATTTCCTCGTACAGCTTCTATGATTTTATTATAAAATAACGAAGCCGCAATAGGAATGTATTTTTCAAAATGAAATATGTATTATTACACACATCGACAGGTACGGCAATCCGTTCGGAGGAAAAAACGTCCTCCTTACGGCACCGTTTGTTCTGCAAAAATAAACATATCGTCATTTTAAATTTGTTATATACATTCCGTATTGCGGCATTTCAACTGAAAACTAATCTATGAAATACAGATCCCGCCCGTTGTTCAACCGATCCAGAGTATATTCGTTGTCAACGATGTCGGTTCTCATGGTCCATCTGCCGTTTGTAAAATCGGGGAACGCCATCGGTGCACCGCCCGCCGCAATGGATTGCTCACTCAATGCGGCAACACACATATAGGTCGCGGCATCATAAACGTCGATCGGCGGACGGCTGTTGGTTTTCACCGCCTCGATAAACGCCTTGGCAACAATATGGTCAATTCCGCCGTGCATATCTGCGCCGACCTCCCCCTGCCAGAGCGGATGTCGGTGGGTCTCCCCGTATTTCTCGGCGTTGCCCCACTCCTGCTTCCAATCAAGCTCATGCTCGGTATGAACATGGTCAATGAACACGCTGTCGTTTTCCTCAAAATAAGCGCCCTTGGTTCCCCGCACTGTGAAGCTTCTGGTATAATAGCGCGGCAGGGTGGTATCCAGGGTAATCATGACGGTCTGTCCGCCGCTGCAGGTCAAAACGGTGGTGATAATATCGCCCTGTGCAAAATTCATCTTTGCCAGCGGATGCTCTGTCCCCTCTTTTTCAACAATATATTGATGTAAGCCCTTTGCGGATGATGCAAAGGAGGACAAAGAAAGGAATTTATTTCCGTTGTTGATGTCAAGCAATTTGGCAATCGGTCCCAGCTCATGGGTCGGATAATTTTCGCAATTGCGGGTCAGGTAGTTGCGCAGGCGATAATGTCTGTTCTCCTTGCCGTAGGTCACCTCTTGACGGAGGTCATGCCCGTAAGCACCGCTGCAATGTACAAGCTCCCCGAACAAGCCCTGTCTCACCATGTTCAGTGCCATCAGCTCTCGCTCGCCGTAGCAGCAGTTTTCCAACAGCATACAGTGAGTGCCTGTCTGCTCATAAGTGTTTACCAGCTCGTAGCAATCCGATACCGAGTAGGCGCCGCCCACCTCAAGTCCGACATATTTGCCGGCTTTCATCGCCGCAACGGCAATCGGCACGTGTGCCTCCCAAGCGGTCGCGATATAAACCGCATCCAGCTCCTCGATTGCCAGCACCTCATGATAATCCGCCGTAATCAGCGGTCTTTTCGCTCCGTCCTTTTCAACGGCATCCGCCGCCGCAACCGCGCGGTCCTCACAGGTATCGCAAACCGCGATGACCTCTACGCCCTCTGCGCGAAGCGGAAGAAGTACGCCGGTCAGCATGGTAATTCCTCTGCCGCCCAGACCGATAATACCGAGCTTTACTGTTTCTTTTCTCATTGCATTTTATTCCTTTCTCCGATTATTGAATATTTTCAAAGGCATTTGCTCGAATGGTCACTTTTTTATTTTCCCGAATCGCCTCATCTGCTGCAAGTGCAACGCAAAAAGCGGAATAGGTGTCCTGTAGGGAGGGACTGGAGGACGGACGACCCTCTATCTTGTCAATCAATCCTTTCAGTTGTTCCCACATCGGTTTATACAGAGAGTTGACGTTGATAGAGCGATATTCATTGCCGTCCTTCCGGTACAGCTCAATCAAGTCACCCTCCTCGGTGTTGTCGGCACGGAACCGATTCAAGGTCAGTGAGATTCTGCCCTCGGTACCGATAAACTCCTTGACATTGCAGGAGGAAAAGGTCTCTCCCCAGCCTGCTTCGTAATAACCTACCACGCCGTTTTTCAGCTTCAGATTGGCAACCCCGTAGTTGTAAACCCCCGGCTCCAAATCCGCTCCGACGCAGGTGCCGAATCCGCCGACTTCAACAATCGGAGAGCCGGTATACCATTGCAGCAGGTCAAAATAATGCACGCCGCAATCCACAATCGGGGAGCAATCCCGCAGCAATCTTTGATACCGCTGCCAATCCTTGCAGTGATG
>CAZFQM010000222.1:0-3316 GCA_964520995.1 uncultured Oscillospiraceae bacterium | reverse complement strand
CGCAATGTCGGCGGCCAAAGCCGTTTCGCTGGCATCTGCCTGTGTGTCCATGCTGACGCTGGAAAACACCATGCTGACCACCTTTCGGCAATCGGACATGACCCCGCAGGTCAAAATGCTGTTTTTAAGCCTAAGTGGCGGGGCAATCTCTTTGTTTATCATCGCCATGGCGATTTATATGATAATTATTTCAAGTAAAAAATTAAAATGTATCGGAGAATGAAACAATGGAAAATCAAGAAACCTTTAAAATGACCTATTCCGCACAACAGCAGGAGGAGATCGAAAACATTCGCAAAAAATATATGCCGAAAGAGGAAAACAAAATGGACAGATTGCGCGCCTTGGATGCCAAAGGCGGCAAAAAGGCAACAACCGTTTCGGTCATCATCGGTATTATCGGCGCTTTGATTATGGGTATCGGGATGAGTCTTACCATGTCGGATTTCGGAAAAATGCTCGGCGCTTACGGCTTCCCCGTCGGGATTGCGCTCGGAGTCATCGGAATCGCCATCCTGGCTTGTGCCTATCCTCTCTACAATCACACGCTGAAAAAGGAGCGGGAAAAGCTCGCACCGGAAATTTTGCGCTTAACCGACGAATTGATGAAATAACGCAAAAGGTCGATGTTCGCGAAATGAGCTTTTTCTCTGCTGTGGACAGCATTTTCTCGAGAAGAGATGATAGCGTTTTATACGCAATCCTTTGAGTATATTTCTTTGTAAAAAATACTATTTGGATTGCTTTTTTCCGGAAAACAAAATGCGTAAGAAGCTTCACACTTTGCTTCTTACGCATTTTTTATCATTTGATTCGGTCACATTACAGTGCTGCCGTGATACCGAGAAACAGCGGCAAGCCGGTGCGGTTGTCTGCAATGGCATAAAGGAACGGACGATTCAGTGTAACAATTTTTTCTTCTGGGTTCAAGGCGGCTTTATTAACTCCCGCCCAGGTAATCGCGGCTGCCTTAGTGCCATTTCGGTCTACCTCAAGGAAAACCTTTTGTGTGATTTCGGAGCAGTGCAACGAGGCAGCTGAGCTTAATGCGGAAAAATCAGCAAGCTGTTCCTCAAACAGCCTTGTCACCCCAAGCCCTGCCAGCGAATCCTTGAGGCTCCGCTGCCGTTCACAGCGAAATTCCGGAATTGCCACCCGAACGGTCTCTTCGGTTTTATTCTTCCAAAGTGCCTGCCATTGCTCCCCGCTTAAAGAAGCGGTATATTCGTAAATATCCATCTCCGCATCAGGTAACAGAGCAACAAAGCTGTACTGCCCTCCCGCATAATTTTTGGCAAAGCCCTGTACCCCCTCCCCCGAAAGAAAAACCGATTCCTCGGAGTACATCATGGATGCGGTCATCTCGGTTCCGTCATATCCGATAAACTGCCCGTCACGGATTTGACTCTTTCGGTATTTCGTCTCCCATTTTGCATCAAAAGCAAGCGCATTGATCAGATACATAACCGTGCTGTCGGAGATACTGTCGAGGATAGAATCGATCATGCCGTCGGTTTGTCGATTGACCCATTTGTTGATATCCTTGACAGTAGAGCTGTCAAAGGGCGCACTGTAAACCGAGGCATCATACCAATCCGCATTCGCCTGCAAGAATTCCTTGCAAACGCTGTCCGCATCGGAATCTCGAATCCAGATGGAATCTGCAAGCTGCAGCTTGCAGGATTTGGTGGAATAAAGGGTGGACAGATAGCCGTACATTCCTTTGTTAAGGGAATCCCTGCTCATACCGAGGGCATTTTCCAGCTCTGTTTCGGTACTGCCCGCCGTACCGTTTGCAAGCATCGCCAGGCAAACCGTTGCCGACAGCGGCGAAAGCAGATCATTGGAGCCGTCCTTTTGAAGCGATTCCCGAAACAGGGAAAAGGAAAAATCGGAAAGCGCGGTGATAAACGCCTCATCGACTTCGCCCTGTTCGGTCGCCTTGCGGGAATAGTCCGCCGAAAGTGCGGTCGCATCGGTGCGTAAGCCGCAGGAGCTGCTTTGCAAAAGCAATGCCGCCGAGAGCAGCAAGCAGCCGGGCATCAGAAAGAGCTTTTTTCGGTACAAGGTCGGTTTCATGAAAATATCCTCCTTTTGTTCTCCGCAGATAAGCGGTATATCATAGCAGGTTGACTTCGATACAATAAGTATTTTTCATGCGGTTTATACTAAACGTTTTATGTTCATGCCTGCTACAGTACATTTCTACCATCAAAGCGAAAGTGCGGTTGTCTGCCGTCTCTCTTCTCGCAGAAAGAAGATAGCATTATGTGTAGTCCTATAAGTATATTTGTGCTCGTAAAATACCGTTGGGATTATTCCGATCTAAAAGCCCACTGCAGCTGTTGACTTTTCCTTGCCAATATGCTATAGTATTAAAAACTGCCACCGGGTAGAGATGCAAAATGCATTCGTCTGCACATCGTTAGGTCTTTGAAGATGTGCACACGGATGCTTTATTTTTTAGGAGGTCTTTTTTGATGAAGAAACATTTTACGAAATATTTTTCCCTTTTTGAGATAGCACTGTGGCTCACCTCGGTTTTGCTGATAACCGTTTCCTTTTTTCTCTTTGACCGAGAGAATTATTTGACCCTTGCGGCATCGCTTATCGGCGTAACCTCATTGATTTTCAACGCCAAGGGAAATCCCGCTCGGACAGCTTTTGATCGTGCTGTTCAGCCTGCTGTACGGCATCATCTCCTTCGGCTTTGCCTACTACGGAGAAATGATTACCTATCTCGGTATGACAATGCCCATGGCAATCTTTTCGCTTATCGCATGGCTGCGACACCCTTATCACGGCAACAAGTCCGAGGTGCAGGTGGGCAACATCGGTAAAAGAGAGAATCTGCTGATGTGGCTGTTAACCGCCTTGGTGACCGTAGGCTTTTACTTCATTTTGAAATATTTCAATGCCGCAAATATCGTTCCAAGCACCATATCGGTCGCAACCAGCTTTCTCGCAGTTTATCTCACCTTTCGGAGAAGCCCCTATTTTGCGCTGGCATATGCCGCAAATGACATTGTTCTGATCGCTTTGTGGGCCTTGGCAAGTCTCCGAGAGGTCAGATATCTTTCGGTTGTTGTCTGCTTTGCGGCATTTTTGCTCAACGACATCTACGCCTTTGTCAGCTGGCAGAAAATGAAAAAGCGTCAAGCCGAGAGTGACAATCTGACTCTCACCGCTTGATAATCGCAAGCGCCACTTCAAACAGCAACATCAAAATCGGCTGGTGAAGCAGATAAATCCAAAGCGTATGTCTGCCGATGAAAGCCAACGGCGGAAGATGTGTTTTTTTAAGCCAAGCAGGTCC
>CAZFQM010000221.1:0-3324 GCA_964520995.1 uncultured Oscillospiraceae bacterium | reverse complement strand
CGTTTTTATTTGCCCCTTTTTTCATTTACTCCACCGCAAGTCCGACCGCGGTGATTGTCCGAAAGCGGGATGGTTGGTAAATATCGGCGGTCTCCAAGGTGGATGAAAAATTTTTTTCGCAATTTTCGGGTAAAATATGATTCGGAGGTGGCGAAATGGAGCAAAAAACAATCAGCGAAGCAGCTATCACAACATTCAAAGAACATTTGATTTTGGAAGAAAGGAGCACGGCAACGGTTGAGAAATATATCCGCGATCTAAAAGCGTTTGCCGAGTTTATCGGTGGCGCTGAGATGACAAAGGAAACGGTAATTTCCTACAAACGACAGTTGCAGGAAAAATACAAGGCTCGTTCGGTGAATTCCGTTTTGGCGAGTCTCAATTGCTTTTTCGGGTTCCTGGGTCGGTATGAGCTGAAAGTAAAAGCGATAAAGCTGCAAAAGCAGATTTACCGTTCGGAGGAAAAAGAGCTGACAAGGATTGAATATGAGCGATTGTGTCGGGCTGCGAAATCCAATAAGAATGAACGGCTGAATATGATTTTGCAGACTATTTGCGGTACGGGAATCAGGGTCAGCGAATTGCAATTTATCACAGTGGAAGCGGTACGGCAGGGCACTGCAACCGTTCATTGCAAAAACAAAACCCGAACGGTATTTATCGTTCGGGAGCTACAGCAAAAGCTGATTCGATATGCAAAACGGGTGGGAATCACAAGCGGTATGCTTTTTGTAACGAGAACCGGCAGGGCAATCAGCCGCACCAACATTTGGAGAGAGATGAAAAGCCTTTGCAAACAGGCGAATGTGAATCCGCAGAAGGTTTTTCCACACAATCTTCGTCATTTGTTCGCCCGTGTTTTCTATCGCTTGGAAAAGGATATTGCAAAGCTTGCCGATATTTTAGGTCATGCAAGCATCAATACCACACGGATTTATGTTATCTCGACCGGTACCGAGCACCGTCAATGCATGGAAAATATGCGATTGATTATTTAAGCAATTGGATTTTCGGATATAGCCGAGAACAGGGACAAGCTTATCCTTGCAAAATAAAAAATCCGCCCCTATCGGCGGTTTATGACATAATCGGTATTATGTTGTAAAAGCATTTTCAAAATTTAAATCATTAACAAATTACAGATAAATTATATCATGCTTATGAAGCTTTTGCAAGAGGTTTTCGTCGAAAAAAGTATGATTTTGCGATAATTTGCGGATAAACGCAACACGAATAAGCCTTTTCGTGCTTTTTTTCGAAAAGGCTTGGTTTTTTATGCCTTTTTTTCTGTTGGCGGTTGCAGGTTTATGTATGCGTTGTTTTGTGGCTTATATTTTACAACATAATACCGATTATGTTGCAGATGTTGTTTCGGTTAAGCAGTTTGGTAACAATAGTCGAAAGATTGTTATGATAAAAATTTATTGGAGGTTTCAGTTATGTCTGAACAGAATTTACAGAATCAGCAAATGATCTCGGCAAAATCGAAGGGTACAGCGGCAGTACTTTGCTTCTTTTTGGGTGCTCTCGGTGTTCACCGCTTCTACACCGGCAAGGTTGGCACAGGTATCCTTTGGCTTTTGACAGCAGGTTGTTTCGGCATCGGAGCAGTTGTTGATTTTATCATGATTCTCTGCGGTTCTTTCAAGGACAAAACCGGCGCTGTATTGAAATAATCAACCGGGACTGCAGAATCTTCTGCAGTCCTTTGTTTTTTCGGAGTAAAAATGAATATTGGATTAGTGTTATCGGGGGGCATGGCAAAGGGCGCATATCAAATAGGGGCGCTGAAAGCATTAAATGAATTTATCCCTCTTCATGAAATTAAATATATCAGCGGGGCATCTGTCGGCGTTCTGAACGGTTATGCTTATGCTACGGGGAATCTTCATCAGGCAGAGCTGATGTGGAAAAGCGTTTGCAATAATGATACAAGATATATTATCGGACAAATACTGAAAAGCAGTATGCTGCAGCAAAACATATCGGCGCTATATGACAAAAAGAAACCGATTGAAAATACTTTTTATTGTTCCTTGCTTGATTTTTGCAATCGAAATATCGTGTACAAGGATTTGTCGGAGGTTGACATTGATAAAATACCGTTGTATTTAAAGGCAAGCATTGCCATGCCGATTTACAATCGTCCTGTTTCGCTCGATAATATATCTTATTTTGACGGTGCGATGATCGACAACATTCCGGTCTATCCGTTGTTGAAGCATAAGGTGGATTATATTATTTGCGTTTACTTTGATGATACCTGTTATAAATTCGAAAACACCTATTTTGACAACAAGGTCATCAAAATTACCTTTCCAAGCAGTGGCAGGTTAAGCGAATCGGTCGTTTTCAGCCGACAAAAAATCGACAACATGATAAAAGACGGGTATGACAGAACTTCAAGCATTTTAAAAAAGATACTGTCCGACGGATATGAGGATCTGGACAGTATTTATCGTCTGATCGATGTAATGAACCAAAATAACAGAAATAATTGTTTGCGCATCACGGGAGATGTGCTTGTTACCAATCTGAACAAGATAACCCAGCGACTAACCAAAAGAAAAATTATATAAAATCGAAATCAAATCGGCAGGTTCGTCTGATGACGAACCTGCCGATTTTTGCTTGTTGTCGGGAAGAAGGACAATCCTTTCGCCGGTGAGAGAAGCGGCGAGTTATCGACACGGGAAAGAAAGCTGATTTTATTTTACTACATTACTTCGAATGGCTTCGAGATAGCCAAAGCGATCCTTTACCGTGGGTACCAAGCCCGGACCGCCTTCTGCCCATTCCGAAACATTATATACCATTAAAGCCTGAGGCATGGAGGGGTTCTTTTGCAAGTGCGTAACCGCCTTTTGCATATACCGGCTGAACAATGTCGGGGAGGTGCCGGGGCATTCCCAGTTGGATTCATGCGGCCTTTGAGAATCCACCGAGGTGGCAACCGAGATGATTTTTGAAGCATCGGTCGGAGGATTGAATTGCTCCACCAGTTCTGCGTAGGTATAGCGATTGGTGTAATGCGCTACGGTATAATTCGGTGTGTAGCTGGTTTCAAAGCGCAATACGCCGTCTGCACTCATATCGCCCAGGTCAAGCGGTTGGCGAACGTAGAGCGCAAAGCCGCCGAAGCCGTAAGAACGAAATCGATTTGCCAATTCCTTGTAAAAGCTTTTCACGTTGGCATCACCGTTAAAATATCCGCGATATTGCGTTTCCTCCAACACCGAAATGACAGGATACTTCTTCCCGCCCTTTTCCACATAGTAATAATTATCGTACTTACTGTAAACCTTATCCGCCAATTCGAAAAAT
>CAZFQM010000220.1:0-3329 GCA_964520995.1 uncultured Oscillospiraceae bacterium | reverse complement strand
GATAAACGCCGCAATCATCATGACAAGGCTCCACAAAAATCCCGCCACGGTAATAAAGGAGCGGAATACACCCTCCTCCTGTGTCAGAACCAGCCCCAAAACAACATTTACATATCCTGCAATGGTATAGGGCAGCAAGGAATAAACCGAGATGATCCATATCTTCTTAAAGGTTGCCTTTCCCTCAATCAAAACGCAAAAGCACCAGTTCGAGAGCGTCCAGATAAAGACAATCACAAAGGCGGAAAACAGTGACATCGGCAGATTGATCTCGCTTTGCTCCACGATTTGGAACTGCTTGCCCATAAACTGAAGCTGAAACACGTTGAGCAGCCCAAATGCCAGGAAAAGAATAATCGACATTTTAAGCGAAGCAAGATTTTTATATTTCAGATCCTCAAAGCCGCTGAATGGGTGCATGATGATCGAAAAGGGCATCGAGTATTTGTTTTCGTGCTTCATGATTTACGCTCCTTTCGGCGGGATACCCGTTTGCGCCACAGCAGGCGAATTCCCTTGACCGCAACCACTGCCACTACAATGATAATCAATATCAAAACCAGGTTTTCACGCAAAAAGATCAGCCGCATTTCCTTAAATGCCGCATTGTATCGGCTGCTGTCATGACCCAGCTCGAAATATTTCATCGCTTCGCGGTAATTGCCTTGATTGAGCAAAACGTCACCGATTCCCACATAAGCCAAATCGTAGTTGGCATTCAGCTTCAGTACCTCCTGCCACGGTTCAATAACCTCGGATTGCTTTTCGGTGCTGTAGGCGGAAATGGCGTGGTGAATCGTTTTGCCGTACTCGGAGAGCTTAAACACCGTCACCGATCCGCTTTCCGAATCCAGCACATATAATTTTCCGTCATAGGAAGCAATTGCCACCGGCAAATGGAAGGTTCCCTCCTGATTACCGATTGCACCGAAAGCGGCAATCAGATTCATCCGTTGGTCAAACTGATATATTTTCCCCTGTCGGTTGTCGATAAAGGTCATAAAGCCATCTCGGTCGGTGCATACCGCCACAAAGTTAAGCCGCTTTGCATCCTCGCTGATGGTCTTGCCCGGATTTTTGGAGATATCGAATTGCAACACGTTGATGCCCTTGGGATTGAGCATACTGATATCGTCCATCTCCGTTTTGCTGACGCCGTCGGTATTCCAATAAGAGTTGGTGATGGTGATGATAAAATCCTCATCGGTAATACAGAAGTTCGTTACCTCGGGCGGCACATAATTCGCCATCGTTTCTTTTTGCTCATCTGTCATAAACTGCCGCCAGAAATAGTCGGACAACAGCTCCAATGTCGATGCAACCTGAGGAGAACCGTAAAATCCGGTAAATTCTCCCTCGGCGTTAAACAGCACCATACCGTCCGATATGCCGATGGCGCTTACATAGATGTTTCCGACGCTGTCAATGAGCATCTTTTTGGGGATAAACTCAACACCCTCGGGGAAATAATCCGCCTCCGGCTTGGTCAGCTCCAAATCAATGACGCCGTTTCGGTCGGTTCGAACAATACGACGATTTCCGCCGTCACAGATATAAATCCGCTTTTGACGGTCCACAAAAATGCCGGTCGGATTTAACAGCGGAGATTCCTCTCCGTCCTTGACAAAGGCGGTTATTTCCTGTTTCTTCTTTAAATCGGCATCGGTAATGAACACCCGCTTGTTTTCGCTGTCCAACAGATACAGATTGCCGTCGGTATCAAAGCACATATCCTGTGCGCCGATCAATGCATTCTCTGCCAGCTGTGCTCCGTAAACGGTCTGCTCCACCTCATAAATATCGGGAGAGAAAACCGTCTCTCCGTTATTTGCATATGTATAGGAATGCCATACTCCGGCTGCCGTTGTTGACATGGTGCCGAGCATCAAAAAGCAGATGCAGCTTGCCAGAGCACAAACCCAATGTTTTCGTTTTGTCATCTGCGTTCCCCCTTACTCCTTAATACCGGAATAAGCCATCGTTTCCACAACCCGAGACTGCAAGATGATAAAGATAACCAGCGACGGGATGATCATTAACAAGGAAGCCGCCGCACCGATGCCGGTACGCGAAATACCGCTGGTGGATAGCTGACTCATCATCGTCGGAAGCAGCTTCATGTCCTCTGTAACGATATAGTTTCCTCCGGTGGAATTCCATAAAGCCTGGAAGGTAAAAATGACCGTCGTCATCATGGCAGGTCGTACCAACGGCAGACAAATCTTTGCCAAAATCGTTACCTTCCCCGCGCCGTCAATGGTGGCGGCTTCAATAATGGAATCGGGAACCTGGGTGAAAAAGTTTTTCATCAAAAAGATGTTCAACGGGCCGCCTATTGTCGGAAGCAATACCGCCCAGAAGGTGTTAAACATTCCGAGCTTTGTCACGATAATATACTGCGGCAAAGCAGTTACCGGTCCTGTAAAGAGCAGTGCCATGGTAACCAGCTTGGAAAAAGCCGCATTCCCGGGAAAATCATATTTTGCCAGCGGAAATGCCGCCAAGGTGGAAACTGTCATAGAAAGAATAATTCCCACTATTGTAACAAACAACGTGTTAAAAACGTAGCGGGAAAACGGAATCCACAGCGAGTCGGATATCCGCCACATCTGTGAAAAGTTGTCCCACGTCGGGTTTTTCACGAAAAATCGGGGCGGATATGCAAAGATTTCCTCCATCGGTTTAAAAGCCTGTACCGCAGAATAAAAAAACGGAAGTATCATAAACGCCGCCATTAACAGCAAAACCAACAAAATAAACACGTTCCCGAAAATCGAACGGTTAACACCCGATTTCCGTGTACGTAAGCCTTTCATCATATCCGCCCTTCCCTTGCATTACATTGATTCATTTTATAAATCCGTGTGTTTGGTAATTACCCGCTGTACCACATGGTTAACCAGCAATACCGATGCAAACAGCACTACCGACAATGCGCTGGCATAACCCAGCTCCATCCGCATATTGCCGTAGTCCATAATGTGGGTAACAATGGTAAGCGCGGCATTGTCGGTAGACGGGAAGCCCGCCAGGGTGATACAGATCTGGCTGACCGAAAAGGCGGTACCAATCTGCATAACCGCACCGAACAGTAGCTGCGGTCCCATGGAGGGGAGCGTTACATAAAACAGCTCCTGCCAACGGTTGCGTACACCGTCCACTGCCGCCGCCTCATACAGATGCCGATCCACATTTTGCAAGCCTGCGATGAATGACAAAAACGAGGTTCCGAGACTCATCCACAGCTGTACGATGATAATAATCGGTAAAATAGTGCGTGCATCGGTCAACCACTGTATCGGCTCATCCAACAACCCGATGTTCATTAA
>CAZFQM010000219.1:2250-3362 GCA_964520995.1 uncultured Oscillospiraceae bacterium | reverse complement strand
CCCGAATAAAACCGAAGAAATAAGTTTTTCGCTTGGAGGAAAGCTGCAAATGAAGCGTTTTTTCGTTCTGATCCGTAATCAGTTTCACCTTGTTGTCCAAATAATCCTTTACGGGATATTGGCAACAAATCAGAATCTCCTCGGAATCCCCAGGTACAATATTCACCTTTCCCAGCTCGATTGTCAACTCGATTTTTTCCACCCGATTAACCGCAACCGACCAATGCTCGGTCGGTAGCTCGGTTGAAGCAACGCTGTTCGTTCTTTGCAGCATGAACCGATTCACCGTCACCAAAAGCAGGGTGCCGAAAATCAATGAGAACACTATCACCAAGGCTCTTTTAAAAGAACGCAACACTTTTCCCTCCATACGCCCATCGGTTTTATCCGTGAAGCAATGCACTTATCTTCTATTGTAACGGAAAACAAGAAAAAAATCAACCTGTTATTATTTTACGCAGTTCCGCTTTGACAAAACGCCAATGTTGTGATACAATATTAACAAAACAAGCGGAATAAAATTGTTAAAAATATAACATTTCAGCTTGTTACTATGTGGAAAGGATTTTGTTATCGAAAGATAGCAATCGGTTTGGCAGATGATTGTATATACCGCAGAGGAAATCAAAAAGCAGCTCAAATACTTAACACTCCTTGCCAAGGAATATCCGTCTGTGCAGAGCGTCTGCACCGAAATCATCAACCTGCAGGCGATTTTACAGCTTCCCAAGGGAACCGAGCATTTTATGAGCGACCTGCATGGGGAATATCAAGCCTTTACCCATATTCTCAACAACTGCTCCGGCGTCATTAAAGCAAAAATCGACAGCCTTCTGTCCAAAAGCATCTCACAGCAGGAACGCGCCGAGCTTGCCAGCTTAATCTATTATCCGCAAAAAAAGCTTTCCGACATCAAATCACGGGAGGAAAATTACGATGATTGGTGTAAGCTGACGCTCTACCGCTTAATCGACGTCTGCCGATTGGTGGCAGGCAAATATACCCGTTCCAAAGTAAGAAAGGCACTGCCCGCAGATTACTCTTATATCATCGACGAGCTGTTAAACGCAGATTACAGCGAGCATAACAAAGAGGAGTATTACGGGAAAATC